>JAUVNZ010000005.1 GCA_030599435.1 Gammaproteobacteria bacterium
GTCGGATACCACGGGCATAGATTCGATCACCCGCACCAGAAATCAGACGGCTGTCTTTACTTGATACGATATAAGCCGCATTTTCCACTTCACTTTCACTTAACACTCTGGGCTGTCCAAGGAACTGTTGAATAGCGTTCAACGGAATGGTCGCAATGGGTGCATCAACTCGTAATGTCCGCACCTGCGGTGATAGCTTATTAACACCTTGTTGTGGCGTCATTTTAATTTGAGGTGCGCCACGGCTAACCTTCAAAATAGGTTTCCCTGAAGCGTCGTATTCCAGATAAACCACATCACCAGGATAAATCAGATGTGGGTTTTTAATTTGTGGGTTGTAACTCCAAACCTCGGGCCAGCGCCAGGGGCTTTCCAGAAATTTAGCGGAGATATCCCAGAGGGTGTCACCTTTAACAACGGTATATTTATCGGGATGATCTTTTCTCAGCTTAACCACATCGGCTGTTGCTGAAGATGCGCCTAACATAAATACGAAGGCACCAAGTAAAAGGATCACTAGTCCCAGATGCTTCTTTTTCGACTTAGTTATCGACATCGTCGTGCCCGTCCCTCTGGTTATCGGTTTTTGCGAGTGTAGTCGAATCATGCGTTAGACTCCAGTGATCGTTCTTTAAATTACAAGTTAAATAAGCAGGTAAATTAACAGGATAGGATCAGGACCTCTGCCTTATTTTAGTTTTTACAACCCGATCCCATCGTCAACAAAAAACCTGAATGACAGCAAAAGGGTTTCCTTTGATATAATGTCGGCAGCAATCATCATATCTTTTGCCTGAATGAGTGAATTTGAACACGGTCACATGTCTTTACTTGAAATATTACACTTTCCGGACCCCCGATTACGCCAAAAAGCGTCTCCAGTCGCTATGGTAGACGGGGAAATACGGACTATTGTGGATAATATGTTCGAAACCATGTATTCCGCCCCGGGCATAGGTTTAGCGGCCGTGCAGGTCAACATTTTGAAGCAGATCATCGTTATCGATATCTCAGAGGACAAAAAACAACCATTTTGCCTCATAAACCCCGAGATACTTGAAAGCCACGGGGAAGAAAAAATGGAAGAGGGCTGCCTATCTGTGCCCGGGATCTATGAGAAGGTGAAACGAGCTGAATCCATTAGGGTTCGTTATCTGGATCGGGAAGGTAAAACCATTGAGAATGATATCAGCGGCCTGCTTGCCGTGTGTATCCAACATGAAATTGACCACCTCGAGGGCAAGTTATTTGTGGACTACCTGTCCGAGATGAAGCGCAACCGGATACGAAAAAAACTGGAAAAAATGCGCCAGCACACACTATAAACACTCATTTTGTGAGCACGCTTTGTGGACAAAAGGGTCGATGAAAAACATCGCCATTTCCTCAACCTGACTAAAAACTGAGCAAAAAGGAGTTACCGCTGTGAAGCATGGTTTGAAAATCCTGTTTGCTGGTACACCAGAATTCGCCGCAGTTTGCCTGAAAGCCTTACTGGACTCTGAGCACGAGATTACTGCTGTCTACACTCAGCCAGACAGACCTGCGGGCCGAGGACGCAAGCTCACTGCCAGTCCGGTGAAAACACTAGCACTGGAACATGACTTAACCGTGGTCCAGCCAATAAGCCTGAAAGACACCGATGTCCAGCAGGAGCTGGCAAACTGGCAGGCAGACCTGATGGTGGTCGTAGCCTATGGCCTGATTCTGCCCGAGCCTGTGTTGATGGCGCCAAGGCTTGGATGCATTAATGTACACGCCTCTTTGCTACCAAAATGGCGTGGTGCGGCGCCCATCCAGAGAGCCATCCTCGCAGGAGACGGCCAGACTGGTGTCACCATCATGCAAATGGATGCGGGACTGGATACCGGTGGCATGCTGCAGAAAGTAACATGCCCTATCAATCCGAGTGATACCGCAGAAATCCTGCACGATAAGTTGGCTACACTGGGGGCCAAGGCCTTGCTTGAAAGCCTGCCAGGTTTGTCTGCCGGGATCCTTAAACCCGAAGCACAGGATGAAACCCAGGCCTCTTATGCGGAAAAACTACAAAAATCCGAAGCCGAGCTGGACTGGCAACAAAATGCAGAGTTTCTGGCTCACCAGGTGTGGGGCTTTAACCCCTGGCCGGTAGCGTTTACTCGCTACAACAATCAAAATTTGCGCATCTGGATGGCAATTCCCATCAGTTCCAGCAATGAGGGCAAACCAGGCGAGGTAGTTGCAGAGTCCCGCGAAGGCATCGATGTACAAACCGGGGATGGTTTATTACGTTTACAACAGTTGCAGCTACCCGGAGGCAAAGTCTTAGCTGCCGATCAATTTCTAAATGCTCACAGTCTGCTGGGAACGCAACTAGGTTGATTGCACCTTCGCAGCAGCGCATTAAGTTATGAATCCCAGAGCCGTCGCTGCCCGAATTCTCGACCAGGTCTGTTTTCAGGGTCGCTCCTTGTCCCAGGTGTTGGCTCAAACTCTGGACAATCTTCCGGACAAAACCCAAAACCCCTTGATTCAGGAAATCTGTTATGGGGTTCTTCGAGATTACCCGCGGCTATTGAGCATTACTGAAGGCCTGCTGAAAAAACCCTTCAAAGCCAAAGATGGTGATATACAAAGCTTACTCCTTGTTGGTTTGTACCAGCTCATTGCCATGCGTGTGCCTGACCATGCCGCAGTTTCTGAAACGGTTGCAGCAACCAGGGATCTGAAAAAACCCTGGGCACGCGCTCTAGCAAACGCCGTGCTACGCAATTTTTTACGGGAAAAGGATCAAAGAATAAAACAGGCTGAACAATCTGAAGAGGTTTGTTGGGCACATCCCCAGTGGCTGATAAATGAAGTTCGAGCAGCCTGGCCAGACCAATGGCAGGAAATACTAACAGCCAATAACCAGCGACCACCCATGACCCTGAGGGTTAATCTCTCCAGAAATAGCACTGAAGACTATCTGGCGGAGCTTGCTGCAGCTGATATTGCAGCTCAAGCGTCTGCGACCGTTAATAGCGCTTTGCAACTAGCACAGCCTATGGATGTGGCCAATTTGCCGGGTTTTACCGAGGGACGAGCATCGGTACAGGATGCAGCAGCCCAATTGGCAGCAAGTTTGCTAAAACTGGAATCTGGCCAACGGGTATTGGATGTCTGTGCAGCGCCAGGCGGCAAAACAAGCCATATTCTGGAAACAGCCGACGTGAATCTGACAGCCGTGGATGTGGATGCCAAACGTCTGGAAAAGGTGGGCCAGAATCTGCAACGGCTTGGGCAAACTGCCCAGCTTTTGGTGGGTGATGCCAGGGAACCAAATACCTGGTGGGACAGACAAACCTTTGATCGTATTCTGCTGGATGCACCCTGTTCTGCCACCGGGGTCATTCGACGCCATCCTGATATAAAAGTCCTTCGGCGTGCCGCAGACATAACATCTTTGGTGGAATTGCAGGCGCAAATACTTAATGCTGTATGGCTCTTGCTTAAGCCTGGGGGTATGCTGCTCTATGCTACGTGCTCCATATTACCTCGTGAGAATAGTGAGCAGGTCGAAGCCTTTATAAAAAATTGCCTGGATGCCACACCAGTTTCAATTGATGCTGACTGGGGACACGTATCAGGCGCAGGCCGTCAAATCCTGCCCGGACAAAACGGAATGGATGGATTTTATTACGCATGTCTGAAAAAACACTCCTGATAAAAATCCCTTTTCAACACACTTTCCTGCCTCTTGCCGGGAAGAAGGGTTTGAGTGCCTCTAATGTTAACTTTTGGGTTAATTCCCGGCAGTTAACGTCAGTCTGCCTGTGGATTTGTTTAATCATTTTCTGGACTACTCCAGCTTCTGCCCAATCATTTACTGTTAAAAATGCAAAAACCGTATTGGTAGATAAAGTCTACCGTCTGGATGCCAGTCTCAAATACCAATTTCCACCAAAAGCATTAAAAGCACTGGAAAATGGTGTGACACTTATCCTGGCACTGGATATTGAAGTCATAAGAAAACGGCGGTACATGTGGGATGAAGACATCGCATCTCTGGAACAACGTTACGAAATTCAATACCTGGCGCTGACAGATCAATACCTGTTGAGTAATAAAAACAGCGGCTCACAGTTTGTTTATTCAACGCTGGATGAAGCGCTTGCCACTCTCGAAAAAATTGATGGCCTGCCCATCATTGATGCTCACTTACTCGATAACAATGAACACTACATGGTTCAGGTTCGTTCCCGACTGGATTTTAACAGTCTGCCTGCCCCATTACGTTTAAAAGCCTATTTTTCTAATGACTGGTGGCTTACCAGTGGCTGGTATTCGTGGGATCTAACGGGCCAAAATAGTGAGTAAGAGACTGAGCATAAAACAATGATGGATAAATTCACCAAGCTGTTACGACGAGTCTCAAACAGTGTTATCCCTGTTGTGGTAATGGCTCTGTTCATGCTGACTTCATTGTGGCTGCTAAGTGCAGCTACAGAAAATTCCAGCCAATTTGGCCGCATGCATGTCGTGCTGGTTTTCATCAACATTCTTGGTTTAATTGTATTAGTCGGTCTTATTGGCGTAAACGTAGTACGGTTGGTCAGGCAGTATCAGCGTTCAGCCACTGGCTCAAAGCTGACCGCAAAACTCGTGGCAATTTTTGTTGTTATGGCGTTTATACCTGTCTCTATTGTCTTTTATTTCTCATTAGGTTTTTTACAAAGAGGAATTGATAGCTGGTTTGATGTTCGTGTGGAACGCGCTATGGATGATGCGCTTGAGCTTGGTCGCTCTTCCCTTGATATGCGCATGCGTGGATTATTAAAGCAAACGCGCGGTATGGCATCGGATATCAGCGAAGTACCAAACGCTATAGTGTTATTCAATCTTAATGAACTGCGTGACCAAAGTGCTGCCAGCGAACTAACATTAATGACTCAAAGCGGCCGGATAATTGCCTCATCAAGCGCAAACCCAATGGTGATCATTCCGCACCGACCAGGTGATGCAGTATTATCCGAGGTACGGCAAAACAATAGCTATGTTGGCCTTGCGCCTGTGGGTGATCTGGGTTTGCACATTCGCGTTGCAGTAAGCGTCGACCGTCCGGAAGCAAGTATTGACCCGCTTCTTTTGTTTGTTCTGTATCCAGTTGAAAACCGCATCAGCCTGTTAACAGACAATGTGCAGTCCGCCTACGCAAAATACAAAGAGCTGGTTTTTCTTCGCGGCCCATTAAAACAAAGCTTCAGCTTCACTCTAATACTAGTTGTATTAGTCACTTTGTTATCCGCAGTATGGGCAGCTTTTTTCTTTGCACAACGCCTGGTTGCTCCTATACGCATCCTGGCAATAGGCACCAAAGCGGTAGCGGCAGGTAATTATCATAAAAAGTTACCTGTCACACAAAATGACGAACTGGGTGCATTGGTTGAATCGTTTGTTGATATGACCAATAAAATTTCTACTGCTCAGGATGAAGTAAAACAAAGTCAGCAACAGGCACAACGTGAACGGGCTTACCTTGGGGCTGTCCTGGGTCGTTTGTCATCAGGCGTAATAACGCTTGATAAAAATCAAACGGTACGCGCCGTTAATACTGCAGCAAGTCAAATTCTTGCAGTGAATGCAGAAACCACAAAAGGCCAGCACCTAAACCAACTACAAATGGAAAACCCGGAAACAAAAGCTTTTGTACAAGCCCTGATTTCGCACATTGATGACAAAACGGACGACTGGCGAGAAGAGGTAACACTGCTTGGCACAACAGGGCACAGAACACTTATGTGTCAGGGCTCTCGGCTACCTGCTATTAAGGGCATGTCCGCGGGTTTTGTTGTTGTATTTGATGACATCACTACGTTGATTGAAGCACAACGTAGTTCTGCATGGGGTGAAGTGGCACAACGGCTTGCGCATGAAATTAAAAACCCATTAACGCCCATACAATTGTCTGCTGAACGTTTAAGACACAAATACCTTGAAACAATGTCACCAGAAGATTCAGAAATCCTTGACCGTTCAACACATACCATCGTTCAACAGGTGCAGGCTTTGAAAGAAATGGTGCAGGCTTTTTCCGAGTATGCCCGTACACCAAAACTACATATGCAGCCACTATCCATAGAAACAATCACTAATGAAGTGCTGGATCTATACCGCGGAGATGAACAAAACATTGAGATCAATTTCCATGCTTCACATGACATCCCTGATGTAGAAGCAGACCCCGGGCGCATACGTCAATTACTGCATAACTTAATACGTAACGCCATAGAATCCTTGACTCAGGATAAGGTTGGCCAAATAAGTCTGTCTCTTTCCAGTTTAGAGCTTCAATCAAAACAATATGTTGAGCTACGTGTGCAAGATAATGGGGCAGGCATCCCCGACAATATGATGGAAAAACTATTCGAGCCATATGCAACTAGCAAACCTAAAGGTAGTGGACTTGGTCTCGCAGTAGTCAAACGAATCATTGAAGAACACTCAGGAATTTTATTTGCCGAAAATATAGAGAAAGGAGGTGCATGTATTATTATAAGAATACCTGTACTTGAATCTGCCTCAAACAAACATAAGGTAGTTAACCTTCAACAATTTGGAAACTCATGAAACCTCATATTCTAGTTATTGATGACGAGCCTGACATTTGCTCAACAGTTAGAAGCATTCTTGAAGATGAGGGTTATGTCGTTTCTGTTGCAGAAAACGGCGAGTCTGCACGAAATATTGTGCGCTCATCATCACCAGACCTTTTATTGCTTGATATCTGGATGCCAGACATAGATGGAATAAGTCTGTTAAAAGAATTCACCAACGAAATCGCAATCAACGTGCCTGTAATTATGATGTCTGGACATGGAACAGTAGAAACTGCCGTGGAAGCTACACGCCTTGGAGCAAAAGATTTTATTGAAAAACCCTTATCTCTGGCAAAACTTCTTCACACAGTGCAAAACGTTTTATCTGAATCGCCGCAACAACCACCTATCGAAACACAACATGCTGCTGCACCACCTGTTCCTCCAGTAGGGAAAAGCGTTCAGTTGCAATTATTACGTGAACACCTGGAACGTCTTGCGCATCACGACACTACTGTTTTATTCCATGGTGAGCCAGGGTGTGGGAAAACATTTTCTGCGAAATACCTTCACGCCAAAAGTTCTCGCAAAAAGGGGCCCTTTATCGATGTGCATACAAGCCTGTTTCGAGATGAGCAGGGCACAGCATTGCTTCTTGGATTGGAAAACAACGGCCGCATAATTCCAGGTTTTCTTGAACAGGCCGAAGGCGGGACTTTATTTCTTGATGATGTAGCAGAGCTCAACCAGGAAATGCAACAAAGTCTGTTTGCCGTACTAAGTACTGGTCAATGGGTGCGGGTTAATGGCAGTACGCCACAAAAACTCAATACACGTATCGTTTTTGCTACGCGCTATGACCTCAAAAAAGAAGTCGCGGCAGGTCGTTTTCGTGAGGACCTGTATCACCTACTGAATACTGTGCCCATCAATGTGCCCCCATTACGCGAACACATCGAAGATATAAGTGACCTCCTTCAATATTACGTCAATCATCTCGTTGACCAGGAAAATCTGCCCTACCGTACTTTTACAGTAGCCGCACAAAATCGGCTGCGTAACTACGAATGGCCAGGCAACATCCGCGAACTGGAAAATCTGGTCCGTCGGCTACTGGTACTGGGGCTGGATAATGAAATTGAGTCTGATGAAGTAGAAGCAGCCCTCAGCACCATTTCTCTACCCAGCTATAACATTGTTATGCCTGAATTTGATCTGCCATTGCGTCAAGCCAGGGAGCAATTTGAAAGAGCATATCTTGAGTACCAGCTACAACAGGCAGATGGTAATGTTGGCAAAGCAGCCAAGGCGGCGGGCGTGGAGCGCACACACCTATACCGAAAATTACGTGCATTGGGTATTGTTACCCGGCAAACTGCTCGAGAAAAATAACAGGCCTAACATTCTGTTAAAGAAAGCATTTAAAGAAAGTATTATAGAAATAACCTGCTACAATCATGGCTATATATAGCAGAGTTCAATAGTTATGGTAATAATAAAGTATCTACGTTTTGGCAGTACTGAAAAATAAAAACAAACTATCACATCGGCTACTTAAGCTAATGCAACACATCTCACCCACTCGGGTAAATACACTCATATGAAAATCATCATTCTTGGTGCCGGCCAGGTAGGTACATCGGTGGCGGAAGTTCTTGCCAGCGAAAACAGTGATATTACTGTGGTAGATATTGATGAGCGTAAGCTGGAAGATTTACGTGACCGCCTCGATATTGGCATTGTTGTCGGCGAGGCATCTCATCCCGAAGTTCTTGCACAGGCGGGCGGGGAAGATGCCGACATGATACTTGCTGTTACTAATAGCGATGAAATTAATATGATCGCCTGCCAGGTCGCCTATACATTGTTCCATACCCCAACAAAAATCGCCCGCGTGCGCAGTGTTGGTTATCTTTCCCATCCACAACTATTTACTCAGGAAGCATTGCCTGTCGATGTGCTTATCAGTCCTGAACAACTGGTTACTGATTATGTGCAACGACTTATCGAGCATCCCGGTGCGTTGCAAGTGCTCGACTTCGCAGGCGGAAAAGTACAGCTCGTCGCAGTACGTGCATACTATGGTGGCCCGCTGGTAGGACATGAACTACAAACACTGCGCGAGCACATGCCCGGCATCGAAACACGGGTTGCAGCTATCTATCGGCGCGGACAAGCTATCGCTCCGGAAGGCCATACTGTTATTGAAGCAGATGACGAAGTGTTCTTTATAGCAGCAAAACGACACATCCGAGTGGTTATGAAAGAATTACGACGTCTGGACAAACCTGTTAAACGTGTGATTCTCGCTGGTGGCGGGAACATAGGCGTACGTTTGGCAAAAGCATTAGAAAGCAAATACCAGGTCAAACTCATTGACCACAATATTTCACGCTCAGAAAAAATATCTGCCGAACTTGATAAAACTATCGTCTTACATGGAGATGCTGCCGACGAAGAACTTCTACTGGATGAAAATATTGAACATACAGACGTATTTTGTGCGGTAACAAATGATGACGAAGCCAATATTCTTTCTGCGATGCTGGCGAAACGGCTCGGCGCACACAAAGTCATGGCCTTAATAAACCGCGCAGCCTATGTCGACCTGGTGCAAAGTGGAATAATTGATATTGCCATTTCACCACAGCAAGCAACCATTGGCAGCCTACTCACTCATGTTCGAAGAGGAGACGTTACTGCCGTGCATTCATTACGGCGTGGCGCAGCAGAAGCAATAGAGGCTGTTGCCCATGGCGATGAAAATTCATCCAAGGTTGTTGGTCATGCGATTGAAGATATAAAGCTGCCTCCCGGTACAAATATTGGTGCCATCGTACGCAACGACACAGTTATTATTGCCCATCACGATACTGTGATTGAAACTGAAGATCACGTTATCCTTTTCGTAGTAGACAAAGCACAAATCCCCGAAGTAGAGCGACTGTTTCAGGTAGGAGTCACCTTTTTGTGAGTCCTGTAACCAAAGCATCATAAACCTATATCGTCTCTGAGCCATGCAACGTTCTACTATCCAACGCATCGTCGGCCTCCTTCTTATGGTGTTCAGCGTCAGCATGTTACCTCCGGTTATCGTTGGCCTGGCTTATGGTGATGGCGCCACCAAACCATTCCTTGCTGCCTTCGCATTGATTTTAATCATTGGATTAATATTATGGTTTCCCGTCCGTAGATCGAAAGCAGAAGTCAGATTGCGTGGTGGATTTATTATTGTTGCCGTCTTCTGGTTAGTGTTAGGGCTTTCGGGCTCATTACCATTCATGTTGTCTGAATTACCGCATATGTCACTCACTGATTCAGTATTTGAATCAGTGTCAGCATTAACCACGACTGGCGCTACCGTCATTACGGGTATTGATGAATTACCTCACTCCATTTTATTTTACCGGCAACAACTTCAATGGATGGGAGGAATGGGAATCATCGTACTTGCCGTCGCAATATTACCCATGCTTGGCATTGGTGGAATGCAGCTTTATCGCGCCGAAACTCCAGGCCCAATGAAAAACAGTAAACTAACACCGCGAATTACTGAAACAGCAAAGGCGCTTTGGTATATTTATCTTGGCCTCACCGTTAGCTGTGCGATCGCCTATTGGCTAGCAGGGATGGGGGGCTTTGATGCTATATCCCATAGTTTTTCCACTATAGCGATCGGTGGTTTTTCTACGCACGATGCCAGCATTGGTTATTTCGATAGCATTGCTATTGAACTTGTAGCAATAGTTTTTATGTTACTAGCGGGCATCAACTTCGCATTACATTTTCTGGCATGGCGGGGCTTTAATTTAAAACCCTATTTTTATGACCCGGAAGTGCGAACATATTTTTTTGTACTAGCGGTTTCAAGCATTATTACTTGCGCCTACCTTTACCAGACAAGCACATTTAACTCTGTTCTCGAGGCTATTCACTACGGTATCTTTCAGGCGGTTTCAATTGGAACTACTAGTGGATTTACCACAGCAGAATATTATGCCTGGCCAGGTTTTCTTCCAGTGTTGTTGTTATTCACCAGCTTCATTGGAGGATGTGCGGGTTCGACTGGCGGCGGACTGAAAGTTATTCGGTTCCTTATGCTGATAAAACAGGGTGTCCGTGAAATATTTCGCTTAATTCATCCTAACGCGCAGATTCCTGTAAAAGTCGGCAATAAAGTATTGCCTGAAAGTACCATCAACGCAGTGTGGGGATTTTTTGCACTCTATGTCGCGTCTTTCACCTTCATGTTATTGCTAGTAATGATGACGGGGCTAGATCAGATAACTGCCTTCTCAGCTGTCGCTGCCTGTTTTAACAACCTGGGGCCTGGTCTTGGGGAAGTGGGTGCACACTACAGCAACATTAATCCTACGGCAAAATGGATACTGTCATTTGCGATGCTTCTTGGTCGATTAGAAATATTTACCTTACTAGTGTTATTAACGCCTGCGTTCTGGAGAAAATAACAACTACTACTAAGTGCATGCACGTCTTATCTTTTCCGATTCTTACATTCTGGGAATACGATATGCGTCCATCTCCACTTCTCTCACCTTGTGTCCCAGCATAGTAATTCTTCCCTGATATCTTTCAGCACCATCGCTACTAAATTCAAAAAAATACAACCGGCATAGCTGCAAACTGCCTATACGATTGCGCCTTAACCAAAGTTTTTTACGTTCTACGGTATCATCCAGAAATTGCACGGAAGCCTGTTGACATGCATTCAAACCTGCCGATCGAGCAATTTCTTTAGTACGAAGCGTATCCCACCAATACCATAAGCCTGCTATTAACAACAAAAACAACAAACCATCACCCATAAGAATTTTGCCTTCAAGCAATTATAAAGTAATCAATAATGTGGCGGGGGCGGCTCCTGGGAAACATCGGCTACATTACTCGACCCAATATCTCTCAACTGACGTTGAAGTAATGCCAGCTCAGCCCTGAGCGACTCAATCAGTTGATGCTGTTTTAAAAGTACGCCATTCATTTCTTCAATGGCGGCTTCCTGGTGAGTAAGTCGTATTTCCAGATCGGTTATTTTTGTTTCCACTAATCAGGTTTCCCGTTTAGTTAATAAAGTTCATATCGAAAGCATTAAAAAGGGCCTCTTGTTGAGGCCCTTTATGATGGAAAACAAATTATATAACAAGACCTATAATGCAAACCTTATTCTGAATTTTCGTTCTTACTCGATTCCCAATGAAGAATACCTTCAACCGCATCCTCTGTAAGTTGCGGAGTAATCAAAGTAATAAAGGCATACACAAAATTCCGTAAATGACGCCCGCGGTGAACACACACACAGCTTGTGCTAGGCCGGAACAGGTCTCCCGTGTCAGCCACCCACAAATCCTTGTCTTCACTTTTATCCAGGGCGGTTTCCGCGATCAAGCCCACACCCAGGCCCAGCTTCACGTATTTTTTAATGATGTCAGAATCAAGTGCTGTTAATGCGATATTGGTGAGCAAACCAGCATCAGTAAATGCCTGATTAACTGCTGAACGACCAGCTACAGCATGATCGTAGGTAATCAATGGATATTTTGCTAGCGCCTCCAGACTTAATGTTTTTTCTTTTGATAAGGGGTGATCTAGCGGTGTAATGACTGACAAGTTCCACTCCCTATAAGGAAGCATAACCAGTTCTTTGGGCATCTCTCTAGTTGCCGTCGTAACAGCTACATCTGCCGTACGAGAAAGTAGCATTTCGCTAATCTGACGAGTATCACCCTGATGAATTCTCAATTTAACATCGGGAAATTGTTCAGAAAATGTTGCTATGACTGAAGGCAGAGCGTGATAAGCCTGGGTATGTGTTGTCGCAATGGACAAGGTGCCTTTGGTATCATCATTTAGCTGTTGAGCAATCTGGCGAATATTCTCAGTCTCGGTAAGAATTCGTTCCGCCATCTCAATGATATCTTCACCCGCTTTGGTAATACCGGTTAGTCGTTTACCGTGACGCTCGAATACCTGGACATTCAACTCCTCTTCCAGCAAGCGAATTTGCGTGCTGATACCTGACTGAGCAGTAAACAAACGTTCAGCCGCTGTGGTCACATTCAACCCTCGGCGGGCAACCTCACATATGTAGCGTAATTGTTGCAGTTTCACTCGATATCATCCTTTTGATTGACCAGATAACCATTGTTGTTAACGCGTTTTTTGTCACGAGAATAAGCTGCACGCCTCATCCCAGGCCGAAGCCAGAATACAGCCATATTCATTTATATACGAATGCCTGATATAGCAGGGACTAATGCCTATATCGTCACTTTACCGAAAAACTGTGATTATTATCTCAATTTCTGAAAACGGGGGTATAGAGCCCTGGAATCAGGCCGTCATAGTTCGCAAGCAATCGTGCTGGAGAGCAATATCCAGCCCAAAAACAGACAATTATGGCCCTTGCCACTGTCCAGGAGAGCGTTATGAAACAGACCACCCATTTAATAAGAAAAACCTTCTGTGGACTGATATTTTGTGCCATCGCTTTCAGCGCCCAGGCTGAACCCTACGATGACGGGCTAGCGGCCTATACCAACGGTGATTACGCTAAAGCAGGCCAGCAGTTCATGGCCGCTGCCGAACTGGGTAGCCCTGGTGCGGAACACATGCTGATGCGCCTGTTTACGGAAGGAAAACTGCGTGCTGCTGACATGGATAATGAAACCCTGAAATGGACCCGAAAAGCCGCTGAAAATGGCATCAAACAGGCACAATTTCAGCTGGCTGAAATCTACGCCAAAAAACAGGGCAATGTAAAAAATGCAATTCAATGGTATCGCCTGGCAGCAGACCAAAATCACCCTGATGCCTTTTTTGAACTTGGTGAAATCTATAAAAAAGGCGCCGAGGGTATAGTGGCTGACGCATCAAAGAGCGCTCAGATGTACCAAATTGCTGCTTCGGAGTTTGATATCTACGCCCAAAAAGGTAACCCAGAATACCAATACGCTCTGGCAGGAATGTACCAACATGCCAAAGGCGTGAGCAAAAATATGCGATTGGCTGTTAAATGGATGGTTAAATCTGCCCAGCAGGGCCACATATTAGCGCAGCTTGATCTTGGTCGCCTTTATGCAAAGGGTGATGACGTAAGCCGTGATCTTAATGAGGCCAAACACTGGCTAAATCTTGCCGCAATCCAGGGCGTGGGTTCAGCGAGTACTTTGGCAAACACCATGCTGAACAAACTTAATCGGGATGAGGAAGCTACGCTTGCTTTTGCCCTTTAAGGTCTAAAATGCAAGCCTTAACCACCTAAGCCCCCATCAACAAAGCCTGAGTGCTGGATATTTGCGCCTGCGCACTGGCTATCGTCGCTGGAATAACTTCCTCATCAAGTCCAGTCAATTCCCAGGCTATGGGCTGAATTCTAGGGGCATGATACACATCGGTCGTATCGAGCACCGCCAACACTGCGATGCTGTTAGCAATGTGAACAATCGCGGCTTCAACCCGATGTTCCTTAGCCCAGCCAGGATTGTGATGATAGGCAATACACTCTTGAAGATTAGTTGGTAAAGACCACCGGTGCGCCAAACCACCCCCTACGTCAGCATGATCAAACCCGAATAACTCACGTTCAGCATTCTGTATTTCCAAACCCTCTGGTCCATCCGAACAGGACTCAAGTGCTTTACGGGATAATTCTGGCTCACGATTGTACAGTGCCAGTTCGCCAATATCGTGAAGCAAACCAGCAACAAACACCGCTTCGCGCTGACGTCGTAAACAGTCCATTGCAAGAGTTCTTGCACACAGTGCGCAGTAAATACTGTGTTCCCAAAAATCTTGCATTGAAACCAATGTGTTTGGAATACCCTGAAATGATTTAACAGCCGCAGTTGCCAAAGCAATGTCACGAACCTGTTCTGTTCCCAGCACTGTTACTGCACGGGTTACCGTATCAATTTGAGTTGTAAATCCATACATTGGGCTATTAGCAATGCGTAACAACCGTGCTGTCAGTGCAACATCCTGATTAATCACTCGCCCCATATCTACCGCAGAACATGACGGATCATTAACCATTTCATTTAGACGAATACAAACGGCAGGTAGTGAAACTAGGGGAGCAATATCATTTATTATTTTTTCAAGCTGCATAGCTACTTTGCATTAGTTGCTTTACGTTAGTTGTTCTACGCTTGTTACTTTACGCTGTCTTCAAAACTGGGAAACTGTGGCGCAAATTTCTGTATCCATTCCTGGGCCGCATTTTTACTGCTCATCTTTCGCCCTTCCTTTTTCAACACTTCCTGTCTGTATTCCTCAATATGGCAAATTTGTTCAACCATGCGTGTACGAAACATATCGTCTTTATCGAGGAACTCAATGCCAACCTCAAATTGTTTGTTTTCAGGACGACACCAGGAAACTCGCCCCACTGCCTGAAACACTGGCTGAATCAAGGGAATTTTAATACTGATAATCGTTCCCACCGATAACGCACGTTTTGAGTTAAAGGACAGACCACCAAAGCTGAAATTTTTTAAATTCTCACTACCTTCTGTTGCCACCTCTTCCAATTGAAAGTCGATAGGAATATTCGAAGGATGACGGATAAAATTTCGCATAATTGCCTGGCTGTTATTCTGGCTTACTATTGATTTAATTGTTATTAATCATTACCAACTACAGATATCATACTCCTAAAGTATAGAGTAAACCCTAAACCACAAGCAGGCTAATTCGTAATATCATTTCGAATTAGCAGGCAGGAACAAATCGAAAAGTATCATGCTGTTCACAAACAAACAGACAAATAAACTGATTCTGCTACTGGTGAGCTTCTTCTCACTACCCACCCTGCATGCCAGTGAAAAAGTTGTCGATACGAGCATCGCAAATACAAGCCAGCAAGGCGAAAACCAGGCTGTTATATTGATGTACCACCACTTTGGTGTCGATAAACACCCTTCCACCAATGTCCGCCTGAAGCAATTTGAAGCTCATATAAACCATATTTCTAACGCAGGTTATCAGGTATGGCCATTGACGAAAGTTGCGAAATATATTCAAAACAATCAACCATTTCCGACGCGAGTGGCGGCTATCACCATCGATGATGCCTATCTTTCTGTTTACACTGAAGCTTACCCCCGTCTGCTAAAAAAGGCATGGCCATTTACTATCTTCGTTGCAACAGACGGCGTTGATCGTGGTTACCAATCGTATATGACATGGCAACAAATGCGTGAGATGCAAAATAATGGAGTTACCTTTGCTAACCACTCGGCAAGCCATGAATACCTGATAAGGCAAAAACAGGGCGAAACCAGTCAACAATGGCGGAATCGAGTCACTAATGACATAGCTCGCGCCCAAAAACGCCTGAAAACGGAAATGGGTATAGCACCCAAACTTTTTGCCTACCCCTATGGAGAATACAATACAGCTCTCGCCAACATTGTCAGAAAAATGGGTTACGTGGCCTTTGGACAACATTCCGGGCCTGCAAGCATAAATGGCGACACGAGAGCATTGCCACGTTTTCCCATGGCAGAAAAATTTGCCGAACTATCCGACTTTAAACAAAAAATTGCCAGCCTCGCTTTTTTTATTGAGAAACAGACACCCTTTAATCCCTTAATTGATCAAAACAACAACCCACCAAAACTGGAGATTAAACTGACAAGTAAGCGGGATATGAAACCAGACCAATTAACGTGTTTTGTTTCAGGTCAGGGACGCGTCGAAGTTGAGTGGCTCAACCCTGAAAAAACGCAATTTTCTGTGATGGCAAAAAAACCGCTGCCAAGTGGTCGCAGTCGCTATAACTGCACGGCGCCATCATCCCATAAAGGAAGATTTTACTGGTACAGTCATATGTGGATTCTCTCATCAACCAATGGCTCATCAACCAGAGGCACGCCCACCAAAGACTAAGCTATCAAAAATTATGTCAAGCTGAATGTTTTCAGGGCTTGATGCCAAGGCTAGCCATAAATAGTTTTGGTTCTTCTGGATCAAGATTGGTATTTGCCAGAAAGGCTATATGGCGACTTTTAATCATGCGCTGCAAGTCAGAAACATAATTTTCACCACGTTGTGAATAGCGATGTAAATAAACAGCCAGTTCTTCAGCCTGTAATAAATCTCCCTCAGCACGCAGCCTGGCACGCTCCTGCCGAAACTCAGTGTAAGCATGGCCAACATTCAAATTACGCATATAGGCGCGCACTGAATCACGCAAACTAGGAAAGCTCGCGACATAATGAGTGGCATCCAAAGCGCGATTTGAAGGTTCCAGACCTTCACTACGTTTGAAGGTCCACTGGCCAAACAGGCTGTTACCTTCCATTGCAAATCGCGAGGTACCCCAGCCTGTTTCTATGGCGGACTGAGCTAGTGCTAAAGCAGGTGGGATTTCATCCAGGCGGCTCAATAACAGGGCGATCACTTCAGGTTTTTTTAAATCACCATGCACACGGAATTTTTTTGCCAGATTTTTCAACCAGCCGTGCATGTCTGAACCATGTTCTGGCTGCTCAACTTCAAGCAGCATTTTGGCTAAGTTACGTTGCTCTCGGATACCACGGTTTTCAATTAGAACAATCGGTAACAGAGCACTCAAAAAAAGATTCTGGCGCTTTCTGTGATCCTTCATATTTGTAAAATCAGCAGGTAATTTCGCCAAAATCAGAGGAGGTATTGTTTGCTGCGCTGATGGGGGCCAGACATATCGCTCAGCTTTAAAAGTCTGGCTCAGATCTTGTGAAGTGTTGGCCTGGAAATTCCTTACATTAAGGTTGCTGGCTTCAACAATGGCACGATAATTTGCCGCTATTAGCGAATGACGAAAAGAGTTCTGGCCTGCAATCAAAGTGGCAGTAAATACCCCCAGGGCCAGAAGCCCAAAACTCATTCTTGTGACTGAGATTTTTATTGAAAACCTACTAAAATTTTTTAAGCTTTTATTAACCATTCACCACCCATTAGCTACTGTGGAACAATAGCCAGCTACATTACAGGTATTTATAGCCAACCATTTGAAAGATGTACATATTTTAACCTATTTAGGCTGAAAATCCGACTATTGTGGACTACAACTTACCCTGTACGCTTTTAGTGATAAAAACTCGCTCAAAAGCCGTGATTTAAAACGATATAACGCTGGAGAAAGCCATGAAACGGTCGCCAACATAGGTATAAATTGTAATTTGGCAGCATTTTTTGCGTCTTATTCAATAATCAATATTGTGAATATGTCACCAAATTTTCCCGCGCAATCTACGATACTAGTCAATACCTTGCGCCTTACCAACCGAGCGTAACCGCGGACCCTATTGTAAACAAAAGTTTAATACTAAAGTTAAGAAAGATACGCAAAGAATTAAATAAAAATGAAAATGAGGACACTGTGAATCCCTTTGCCTGGCTAAGTAAAAAAATTACGCACTGGCTAATCCATGAACATGAAGTTACTGGAATACCCCAGTGCGATTATGACCGTCTCAGTTTTGAGATACGGCCCTGTGATGTATTGCTGGTAGAAGGTCGGGCGCGAATCAGTGAGGTGATAAAAAGCTACACTCAAAGTCAGTGGACCCATTCAGCGTTATATATTGGTCGACTGCACGACATCCAGGACAAAACTACCCGAGAACACGTTAGCTGGTTATACGATGGTGACCCTGATGAGCAACTCATTATCGAACCTTTGCTGGGCAAAGGCACCATAGTCAGTCCTTTAAAAAAATACGCAAAAGAAAATGTTCGCATTTGTCGACCCAACGCCCTTTCCCGGGTGGATTCAGAAAAAGTGGTGAGTGCTGCCGTCCAACATCTGGGAAATGATTATGATGTTCGACAACTCCTGGACCTTGGACGTTTTTTATTTCCGTACGGTATATTGCCACGTCGTTGGCGATCTAGCCTGTTTGAACATAATGTAGGTTTACCTACGCGCACAGTGTGCTCCACCATGATTGCTGCTGCTTTTGCCTCGGTTCATTTTCCTATACTGCCGGTTATACATCGCGAA
>JAUVNZ010000362.1 GCA_030599435.1 Gammaproteobacteria bacterium
ACAGACAAATCACTGGCAGAGGTCGTGGACAATCGCTCCCAAACCCTAAGCCACTATTTAATCGATTTTTATTGGCTGCGGCCTATAAGGCGAAATGATGAACTTACCGTTGGATTCAGGTTTGACCGATTTGACAATCAAGTACGTGATCTCAACAACGCGAATCAAGATTACGATTACCGGTTTGATACCTGGCAGGTGTATGGCCTGTTAAATCACGATTATAGTGCACATGCCGGCTGGGGACTTGGGCTCTATATTGGCCACACCGAAGAAACCAAAGACTATTTATCAATCGCAACTGACAATAAAGCGGATAATGACCTACAAGGTAAACTGCGCACAAGTTGGGAATATCGCTCATTGGATAACAAGGACAGGCTAACGTTTCACTTCTCGTTCAATTTGGATAATTTGATCGACGATCCTGGTGATGGCGCCGGCATTAGTTATCAGGGCCTGTTTTAGACTTTGTGGTTAGCGTTCAATGTTCCATACTTGGCGTATACATAAGTAATATGAAGTTTTTACGGTACAAATGACCTGGTGCTGAGAATGAAACCTGCTGAAAAGCTCGTGCCGGAAACAGACTTTGCGGATCCACTGCTACAGGTGGTGCGGTCGCTGTTGGAGGAAATTCAGGCAGGTGCCACTCCACAGATAATCAATCTCGATAGTTCCCTTGAAAAAGATCTCGGTCTGGATAGCCTGGCTCGCGTCGAGTTATTGGCTCGTATTGAACACCATTTTGGTGTGGTACTACCGGAAAGGATGTTTGCCGAAGCAGAAACCCCGCGTGATCTGCTCCGTGAGCTCACCAGGGCAACTGCCCATAAAGCACCCAGCAGACCGATAACGATAAGTCCGCGTGAGCCTGGCGGTGACATAGTACTCCCGGTCCAGGCAGAAACTTTAGTTGATGTATTAGATTGGCACGCGCAAATGCATTCGGAGCGTTCACATATTCAGTTTTATACTGACAATGGTGATGGCCAATTATTGAACTATAAGATGCTATTGGACGGCGCCAGGAAAATAGCATCGGGTTTACAGGCATTAGGTATAGAACCGGGGCAAACGGTGGCCATTATGTTGCCAACCAGTGAAGAATATTTTTATACCTTTTTTGGCATTTTACTCGCAGGGGCTATTCCTGTTCCCATTTATCCCCCCATGCGCCCGAATCAACTGGAAGACCATTTACGACGACATGCCACCATATTAAGTAATTGCCGGGCTGTAATCATGATCACGGTTAGCGAAGCTAAACCCGTTGCACGGCTTTTAAAATCTCAGCTCGATACGTTACATCACATCATTACCGTTGATGAGCTAATGAATGCCGGTACACGATACGAAAAGCCTGCTATCTCTCCACAAGATATCGCTTTCTTACAATATACCTCTGGCAGTACCGGTAGCCCCAAAGGTGTTGTGCTAACACACGCCAACCTGATGGCGAATATTCGCGCCATGGGTGAACGGGTGGGTGCCAATCCCAATGATGTATTTGTGAGCTGGTTACCCCTGTATCACGATATGGGACTTATTGGTGCCTGGCTAGGAAGCCTCTACTACGCTGCACTATTTGTCGTGATGTCTCCGCTGGCCTTCCTGGCTCGACCGCAACGTTGGTTACAGGCCATACATCGATACCAGGGAACGCTGTCAGCGGCACCAAACTTTGGTTATGAATTGTGTCTGCATCGATTAGCAGACAAAGATTTGGATGGACTTGATCTCAGCTCCTGGCGCGCGGCTTTTAATGGCGCCGAGTCTGTTAGCCCTGATACAGTAAAACAGTTCCCGAAACGCTTCAGCCAATATGGTTTCCGAGCAGATGCCATGATGCCCGTTTATGGTTTAGCGGAAAACAGTGTTGGCCTGGCCTTCCCACCGTTAAAACAAGGCGTGCTTATCGATCAGATTCAACGCCAGGACTTTATGCTTAACGGTAAGGCAATTCCTGCGGCAGAAGATGCTACCAATGCATTACGTTTTGTCGCCTGCGGGCAAGCTCTTTCCGGTCATGAAATTCGTATTGCAGATCCCCATGGGAATGAACTGCCCGATCGTCAGGAAGGTCGCCTACAATTTCGTGGCCCATCAGCCACCAGTGGATATTTACATAATCACGAAGCCACTGAAAAACTTTTTGTTGGTGATTGG
>JAUVNZ010000389.1 GCA_030599435.1 Gammaproteobacteria bacterium
GCCTGCTTCAGGTGGTGCCGGGATATCGCAGACGCCTTTTCATAGCGAAAGAAATATAGTATCCATAAAGCCAGATAAAAAACGCCTACAAACAGC
This sequence comes from Gammaproteobacteria bacterium, assembly GCA_030599435.1. Next base: position 97 of record JAUVNZ010000389.1, read on the forward strand.
AGGTTACCAATAAAAAAAGCTTCTGCAAGAGCAGCCGTGTGATCATTTGCCTTTTGTTCTGTAGTCATATTAGTCAGTACCCATCTTTGCTTTAACAACTTCCATTAATGCTTCAACCGTTTCTTCTTCATCGCTTAAGGGTTCTACGATTGCTGCTCGGCATGCTTCTACTGGATCGAAACCGGAATTAATCAGGGTTGCCGCATAAACAAGCAGACGCGTCGAAGCAGATTCTTCCAGATCATGATCTTTTAATACACGCAAGGCATGAGCCAGTTCGATCAGCTGCATTGCAGTGGCTTTGTCGATCGCTGTTTCTTTTTGAACAATAGTTATCTCTGTATCGACATCCGGATAATCAAAACGCATGGCAACAAAACGCTGACGGGTGGAAGGTTTCATGCCTTTGAGTAAATTTTGATAACCGGGGTTGTAGGAAACTACCAGCATAAATTCAGGGGGCGCCTGCAGCACCTCACCGGTACGTTCTATGGGCAGGATACGCCGGTCATCTGACAGTGGGTGAAGAACAACGGTCGTGTCTTTTCGTGCTTCAACGATTTCATCCAGATAACAAATTGCACCTTCACGAACGGCTTTGCTCAGGGGTCCATCGTGCCAGTAGGTTTCACCATCTCCAATCAAATGCCTGCCCACCAGGTCTGCAGCAGTCAGATCATCGTGGCAAGCAATGGTGTACAAAGGGCGCCCAAGCCTGGCCGCCATGTGCTGGATAAAACGTGTCTTGCCACAGCCGGTCGGACCTTTAATCAGCATCGGCAGCTGATTGTTATAGGCGTGCTCAAATAACTCAATTTCGCTATTCTGGCTTTGGTAATAGGGGATATCGTTCATAGCTTTGTTCAATATAATTAAGTCCTGGCCCGATTAAAGGCTAATAAGGTAGGCAATGGCAATGGCCAGGATAACAACCAGCAACCAGCCGTACATGATAACGCGCCATAGCAATGACACACCACGTAATTCCATATAATCACGGATAATCATTGCGGCTTTGGCGGCGGCAGATAGCAATAAAAATAACATGACCACGGCGCCGCTGTAACCAAGTTTAGCCATGGCATAGGTAGTTAGCGTTAACAGCATCATGGCTAACCATATAGTATGGATATTGTAATAGGGCTTCATCGGATGATGTATACCAGTGGAAATAAAATAATCCAGACCAGGTCAACCATGTGCCAGTAAGAAGCACCGGTCTCAATACCGATATGATCACGTGCACTATAGCCGCCGCGCTGCGCTTTAATGGCGATGGCAAACAGAATGATCATGCCTAAAATTACATGCAAAAAGTGAAACATCGTCAGTGACAGGTAAAACATATAAAAGGTATTGGTACTGAGATTAATACCATCTGAAAATTTATCGTAATATTCCAGTGACTTTAACAATAGAAATCCTGCGCCACAGCCGAGCGATGCATATAACCACTTGATACAGCTTTTAACATCGTCAAGCCGAATTGCGTGAATCGCCCGCACAACAAAATAACTGGCGGTAATCAGCAGCAGCGTATTAGCTGCACCCAACTCGCGGTTGAGTGTGAGTTGGTACTGGTTAAACATTTCCACATTCTGTACCCGTACCACGGCGTAGGAAAGAAAGGCAATGCCAAAGACCAGTAACTCAGCGAAAATAAAAAACCA
>JAUVNZ010000078.1 GCA_030599435.1 Gammaproteobacteria bacterium
ACACGATATTTGCACTGAAGAAGGCCATGCAATGGATAATATTGCTTCAATATTAGCGAGTGTCCCCCTGTTTCAAGAGCTGGATCCCGATGAGCAAAAACAGATTGCTATGGGGGCTCATAAACACAGCATAGAAAAAGGGGAGATATTATTTAATAAAGGTGACCCTGCGAATGGTTTTTATGTTGTGGTCGATGGCCGTATTAAGCTTTCTTTTGTATCGAGGGATGGAAAAGAATATATAGCGGAAATTATCGGGCCACTTGAAAGTTTCGGAGAAGCGGTTGTGTGTCTTGGAAAACCATATCCTGTTTGTGCTCAGGCACTGATGGGTACTACTCTCCTGCATATATCCACGGATGTTATGTTCAAAAATATTGACCAAACTCCAGGCTTTGCTCACAAAATTATCAAAGGGCTCTGTATTCGTTTGGTTGATAGAGTTCAAGCATTGGAATTTTTAACTGTCTATTCCAGTCTGCAAAAAGTCATCGGTTATTTTTTAAGGGAAATAGAATTTGCTAAACCAGAGAATGACAAGGCTGATGTACTGCTCCCTGTGAATAAAGCCACACTGGCTGCGCAATTAAACCTTACGCCGGAAACCCTTTCTCGCGTACTTCATAAACTGGCTGAAGAGGATTTGATTAGCGTTAACGGTAATGCAATTCATATATGTCATGTAGGAAAGTTGCGTAAATATAGCGGTTAACTCGTTACAATAAAAAATTTATCACCTGGTGCTCCGTCAATTAACAGGAGTCGTATGTTCAGTTTCCCAAAGTCACTATTTACCCGTTTAGTAGCGATATCCTTGCTTCTTTCACTCACTTTGGTTGTCTTGAGCTCATTGATGCGTCTTTCGAATCAAGGTTTGGGATGTGACAATTGGCCAGAATGTTATGGTTCAATTGATGTGCTTAAGTACGCAAGGGATATCAATACCTCCGAATCTGCCATCGCGGGAATTTCCGCTATTGTGCCGCCCACATTTGTGGAGCAGGCGCATCGCGTTGTTGCGAGTATTTTACAGTTATTCATTATAGCCATCGCCGTTATTGCCTGGTTGAGGCGAAAAAATCCGGGGCAGCATGTTGCCCTACCGATAGTACTCTTAGGTTTATCCTTATTTCTAGCTTTCCTGGGCGTATGGTATGGCTCCCCGCTATTGAGACCCCCCGTAGTTATGGCTAACCTGCTGGGCGGTATCGTAATGGTCGGGGTATTTTGGTGGCTATGGTTGTCTCTGAATCAAGAGCCAGTACACAATCCCCCTTCGGCTGGCGCCTACCGGAAATGGGCAATTGCCGGGCTGGTCGTTATTATCATTCAAACATCGCTCGGCGGTTGGATGAGTTCTAATTTTGCGGCATTGGCTTGCACCACTTTTCCCGATTGCAATGGTTCATGGTGGCCGACTATGAATGTATCTGAAGGCTTCACAGTACAGAATAAACTAGACGTCGATGCAGAAGGAAGAGTGATAATCGATCAGGCAGGCGCTACCAGCATTCATATGACGCACAGGCTGGGTGCAATCTTTGTTTTGCTGTTTATTGCTTGGTTAGGCTATAAGGCGACGAAACTGGGTGGCAGGTTTCGCGCTGTGGGTAGGGCTATTCTGATAATCCTGCTATTGCAGGTATTAATCGGAATTACGGTGGTAATTTTTGGATCCCCCCTTAGTATTGTTGTAGCCCATAACTTTGAGGCGGCGTTGTTGTGGCTGAGCATGATCACATTGATTTACTACCTTTCTAATCGTGCTCAGCCAACATAAATTTAATTGAAAGAGTACTAGCTGCTTTCTTAGTGAACCGGTCGATGCAACATGGCGCGTATCACAACAATTAGAAATAATAGTCCACCGACAACGGCTAAGGTGTGTGCCCAAATTGTGCCCATTCTGTGCCAAGTTTTTGAATTAAGATTTTGAGCCTAAATGTTTGAGATGGAATTTGATTGTTAGCTTCAGCCTGGCGCAAGCATCAGTGATGCTGCACAATCTTATTTATATAGTACATATATTAGGTTGGTAGTGGCATATCAACGGTCTTAGCAGATGGTAGCAGCGCTCAATTAGTGAACAGATTGTTGATGGTTCAATAATTCAACACGACATGTCGAGAAGTCTCGATTACCCCTTCATCTCTACAGGTGAAGCGTGTTTTTAGAGAATTTTACAGGACTCATAAAGCGATTTATAAACTAATAACTTTGATTTACCAAAGATTCGGTTTTATTCAATTTTAAGAATGGCAACTTGGTATTCGAGGTTGATCTCTAATTTTTTAATAGCGGTAGTTTTGAAACCGTTGAACTAAATGCGAGACATGTAACGTCACTCAGACTGTTTTTCAATACCATGGTTAGGTATAGGAATGATCTTGAAGAATGTAGCGATAAAAATGCCTGTAATGGCACCGTAGAGATGTGCCTCGTAGATCACCTTGCCACCAATAGCGAGCTCCATAGCATGTGCATCTGCAAAAAACTGTTCCCATGCCAATTTTGCCGAAATGCCAACTAACAGGGAAATTGCAATCCAGGGATTAAAGCGATAATTTTTCATGGCACCTATCACAATAAGACCATGAAGCACACCAGACAGACCAACGTACCATGTTATGTCGTGACTAAATATCGCTAGCTCTAAAGAAATGCCAATGGCCAACATTATGATAGAAGTTAACAATATGACAGGTTTTTCAAACTGAAAAAAAATAATAAACACAAGCCACAGGCCAGTTAAATTTAACATTAAATGAGCCCAGCTTAGATGAATGAAGTGTCCACTTAACAATCTCCACCATTCACTAGTCTGAATCATTGTATTCTCATAACGAAATAATGAGATTGCAACTTCCCCGAAACCTTGAAGAATGACCATCAGTAAGGTGAATAAAATGGTCAAAAGAAAGCTAGGTTTTGCAATAGGAATAAATCTGTTTGACCATATATTTTCCATAGTTTGCTTAAGCTGTCTATACCTGCGAATTCATCTATTTTTCGGTGATAATCTATCACCACGATATTTATCCTGGATGAGCATTAAATGTTAATAATTGTGCATGTTTGCTACTTTAGCATTTGATAGGAAGAATCAAAGTAATTTTATTTCACCTCTGAAATCCCCTAGTGCAACAAGTATTTGTGAATTATAAGTTTTTAATCCATTGAGCCATGTAAACCCCTTTAACTTTTCTTAAGTCTGTAAAAGCGGCTTCGATCTACCACATCGCATTGCACATTACCTTGTTACTGCGATCAATAAAGTGCGGCATTTTGTCGCGCGACACTGTGTCACTTCCTGATTTCCTTTTGTAACGTTAGATTTGCCGTCACTGTTCCCATAGCTGCGTAGGAGGCTCTCATGGCATTAGTGATTCTTGAAGACTGCATCAACTGTGATGTTTGTGTGCCGGCCTGTCCCAATGAGGCCATCTCGCTTGGTGACGATATCTATGAGATTGATTCCTCCTTGTGTACGGAATGTGTGGGGCACTACGAGGAATCGCAGTGTACGGATGTCTGCCCGGTGGACTGCATCGAGGTGGACCCGGAATACGAGGAAAGCCCGGAACAGTTATATGCCAAATATGAGCGCCTGACCCTGATCGCGGTCTAGCCGAGGGTGTAACACCTGAATTCAACGAACCCTGTGGACCTGCGGGGCATGTGTAGCGAGAGGAGTTTTTGTATGAAGATGGGGATGAGTATTAAAGGGCAGCCCGTGTATCAATTTAACCTAAAGGCCCAGTGTATTTTGTTTCTGTTCTATCGCGCATGTAATTTAATACGGTTGCAACGCCAGCTACGGTTGCAGTTGTCGTCACCGATTATGTTATTTATTCCGATAAGTATGGCTATGCTCCTGCTCATGATGCCAGGCACAGGCCATGCGGCATGGGTGGACCAGACTGATTTGCATCCGCCTATTGCCTTGCTGGATGAGGCGGGCAATCCCGTGCTCGACAGCGGCAAGCCCTACAGTTCAAAAACGACCTGCGGGACCGGCTGTCACGACTACGAATCCATCACCCATGCTTTTCACATCGAACAGGGACGCGAGGAAACGAGCGATGACTTTGGCGCCCGACGTGGTCTGCCACAGCTGGTGGGCCCCGGCTATTACGGTGGCTACAATTGCATGGGCGGTAATAACCCAGACTCACTGACGAAAAAGGTCAATGCCAGCGCAGATGATTTCGGGGACCTGGGCTCTGCGGGCTTTATACAGCGTTGCGCCTCCTGTCACTCCGGTGGGGGCTGGATGGAAAAAGACCGCAACGGGCGCCGCTATGACGAGGTCGATCCCGCTACAGTTGCTGAATTCGACGGCGACTACTACAACCGCGGCACCGATGAGAACAATCAACCCGCCTCTGTGGACACCGTGACCCAGTGGGACTGGCAAAAAAGTGGCGTGGTGGAGAACGACTGCCTGATCTGCCACGTAGACTTCAAGGCCCTTACCAAGAGTTTTGGCGACCAGCCAAATTTGTATAGTCACGGCACGCTGGTGGAAAACCCTGATCCCCTGACTCTGTTCAAGTACGTGCGCAGGGATGAGATGATCCGTGGTGGTGGATTCTTCCGTTACGCCAATAGCGCCATCCTTGGCTACATCAATCTTAACCTTTCGGCGGATCCATTGGAGGATAAGGTTATTCTGAACGGTTTCCAGCGTGACCCGGCCGCAGATAATATCCTGCAACTGGACGCTGACGGCCTGCCCATTCCGAACTGGAACCCTGCTGCGTTCATCGATGGCAAGGTTACGATTCCCATGCTGCGCTTCCCGGATAATGACAATTGCATGATGTGTCACCGCACCAGTAATGGGCGGCGCGGCTTCTACGGCTTTGGCGAGGGTGCAGGGGCAACCTATGACGAAGAAGACGGTTCGCTGATCGAGGACTACAAGGACGACGTCCACAAGGGCAAAGTCTGGGCCGAGGCCAATAGTGGGGAGCGCGCCATCGAAAACTGCAATGCCTGTCATGCACGCAACTACTACAGGGAAAGTAGCGCCGGCATGGACATGAACGCCAGCCACAACTTCCTCAAGGGCAATTCCGATATGGACGTGCGCAACGATCTCGACTATGCGCCCAACGCCAAGTCCTGTGAGTATTGCCACAATGATGCCGAAACCCCGTCCATTCCCTCGGGTCAGGCCAATATGCTCGACGCCCATCTGGAACGCTGGAAAAACAGCAGTGATTTGGCGGGCTACCCTCAGAGCGCCCTTACCCGCATCACCCAGACCCATCTGGACGTGGTGAGCTGTCAGGCCTGCCATATCACCAGTAAGAAAACTAGCAACGGCCGCCGTGTATTGAATCCATTCTACCGCTATCGCCAGGCGGAAGATGGCACGCTCAAGATCGTGCCTTATAATCCGAAGGCGCGTTATTTCTGGAGAGACAAAACCAGCGGCCGGGTGCTGAACCAGACCGAACGTAACAATGTCTTTGAGATGCGTGAGAATGCCGATGGCAGCAAGTACGGAGTGATCGTTGACCCAGTGAGCGGTGCGGAACTGGCTACGGTGAGCGTCCGTATGTCGCACGGCAGCTGGCGTTTTGGCGACCCAACCGACTACGCGGGTTTCCTGGCCCTGAAGAGCGCCTATGACAGTTTGTTTATCAAAAAGGGCGTGGCCAATCCGGATGCGGTACTGGTCTGGACAGAGCCCAACTCTTACCTGATGTCGCACAATACCCGCCCGGCGGTGTCCTCGGTGCAGTGTGAGGAGTGCCACAGCACAAAACAGGATGGTACGTTCAGCTCCTTGTTATCAGTGGATGGCCTGCTGGGTGAGAGCAACAGCAAGACCGTCACTACTCTGCTCGACCCACGTCTGATCACCGAGGGCCTGGTGGTTCTTGATCAACCCTACATGAAGGTCGATGAGGCTGGTGTGGTGACTCAAAACGTTGCCGACGTTCTCTACGCTACCAAAGTGGACCCTTCGATGACCGCCCTGCGTTCGGCAAGCGCCGATGTGGTGGCCGGTGTCCTGACGCCCATGAGCGCCAGCGCCGGTGTTGTGGAAGCAGGCATTGACGAGACCCTGGCGGCATTGTTCACGACAGGTGAGACTTATGTCTTCTGTCCCAGCTACGGTGATCATGACTTGCGTGATGTGGCGCTGGTGACCGAGGCCAATGGCCAGAGTGATCTGGTGTTCCCCACCTACCGTATGGAGATCGCCTTTGCTGATAGCGCGATATCAGATACTGCCGCCGCTACAGATCTGGGTGGATTGGTCTCCAGAGTGTTCTCCCTGGAAGCACTGGATAGCAATGGCGGTGAGGTGACGAACTTCGTTACCCGGGTACTGGTGAAGTTGCCATACGAGGGTACGAATACTAACCGCGATGAGGTCAATGTAATCACCTCCACCAATGGCGTCGACTGGACGGCAGTCGATGGCGATGACATCGCCATGCTGGTGCCTCAAACCAATGAGGCCAACGGTTACATAGCTTTCTGGACCGACCACTTCAGCGACTACGCTGTGGTCGATAGCACCGTTAGCGCTGCGCCGTCAGGTGGCGGTGGCACAACCTCTGCTAGTAGCAGTGGCGGCGGCGGTGCAACAGGTTATGAACTGCTTCTGCTCAGCCTGTTTGCTGGATACGGGTTACAGCGCAGAAGAAAGCTTGCGCTGAAAAGTTAATCTCTGAGGGTTTAATTTACAGCCCTTTGGGGATGGGATGTTTATCAAGGTATATGAAAAATGAAGCGCGAAAGTTGGCTAAAACGTAACGAAAAGCTGCTGCCATGGATGGCCGGGGCGGGTTTCGCGGTTGGCCAAATTATTATCTCCTCTAATTGCACAGTGCCACAGCAAGGGCGTTGTTCCAGTTGCGGCGGTTGTGTAGTGGCGGTTGCTGCTATTGTCACCTGGGCGTTGCACAAGAAAAAGCATGGCAATGGTTTTTATGATGATGACGACAAGTTGGTTTAGTGCAGTCTTGTTTAGTGCAGCAACAGTGGATTACAACCAACGTTCTTTCTGTGGCGGTTCTGATGTTTATTTCACAGTCCTGTCAGGCGGGATTATCGGGACGTTTCGATACCCTCGTGACGCTGGATAATCGAGAGTTCCAGTCCAAGGGCA
>JAUVNZ010000132.1 GCA_030599435.1 Gammaproteobacteria bacterium
ATAGTTGGTGCCGACGCACGGACTCGAACCGCGAACCTACGCATTACAAGTGCGTTGCACTACCAATTGTGCTACGTCGGCAAATACTCATCATTACTAATCCATACAGTCCAAAGGACTCGACCGTTTCTCCCGGAGAGAAACGGGGCGCACACTGTGCGCCCGAAGGGTGCGCGCCAAGGATGGTGCGCATCACCGAATTGCCAGGAGCAATTCGGGACAACCAAAGGTTGCCCGTTAGGGTGAGCCACATGGAAGTGGCGAATCACCCGCGAACCTACGCATTACAAGTGCGTTGCACTACCAATTGTGCTACGTCGGCTAGTACTCTTTTTATGTGGTAAATCAGGGGCGCTATTGTATGCATTGACACCAACGAGTGCAATTTATTCGCACTTGCGTTGAGACAAATTAGTCCTGGAATATTTATCCGCTACCTCAGCAAGAGAAGCTACCGTTTTTGTCTTATTCCCGGGAACTGTCATATCTAGCCAAACCAGTTTTCTGACCTGAAACTGGGTCTCTTTTTTCACACTTAAACCCATTTTTTTAACCAGCTGGTAACGTTCATCCGCCGCTCCCTCACGTTTAAACAGCCCCAAAGAAACGGCATTTTTATGCTGGCCTTTGCCCATAATAAACAAGTCCTTCAAACCCTTTTTTTGAAGCAAACTAACCTGCCGACGCGCTGCATCATAGGTTTTGAATGAGGGTAGATAGACCCAATAACCTCTGGGCTTTCGTTGTGAAACCCGTCTTTGCTTTACTTCAATATTCAGGGCGCTGATTGCCTCACCCGCATGATTGGCGGTTGCTGATTTTCTAAAAGGGCCTAAGGTAAAACAGACTGGTTTCGATGATTTTACAGGTTCAGTTTTCTTTGGTTTAGGTGTCTTTGGTTTTAACGCAATTTTTTCCTTAGCAACTTTCTTTTCGACCGATTTTTTAACGGGTTTATTTTTTGCGAGAGGTGTTGGTTCGGTAGACTTCTTAACGGGTTTTTCGGAGGTAGCTCCGAGACCTCTTTCACGCAATAAACTTAAGCGTTCGACCCCCTTCGGTAAATCCTGCTGCTTGAGAATTACGGGGCCTGTCTGAGGATTAAACCAGTCTGACTGCGTGTAAAAATACGCCGCATTTACCAGTAAAAAAAACAGAAAGATGGCTCTCATAATAGAACCCTGGAATCATTAACTAAAGATTCTGTTAACGGGTGTCCTGATAAAACTGCCAAACCTTTTAATACCCAATCTGGTTCATGACGAAAAGTGCCGGCGTATTGTAGAGACAACAATTGGGGTAACAACAATGGAGCACCACCACCCGCCACTATACAAGTAAAAACTGTGTCCATATCATTTTCGAAGCGTTGCAAAATATGTTTTACCGCGCCAATACTAGCCGCTGAAATCCCTGCCTGTACCGCCTTCTGGGTAGATTGACCCAACAGCTCAGGCGCTTCACCTTCACCAGAGATTATACCTTTAGTATTGTTTACCAGACTGCTTTTCATCATTTCCCATCCAGGTGCAATGACTCCACCCATGTGTTTACCATCAGCCATAAGAATATCTATCGTAAGCGCTGTGCCACAATCAATAACACAGGCATTTCCCTTTATATAATGTCTAGCGGCTATCAATGCTGCCCATCGATCTGCACCCAGGGTTTCAGGCTGTTTGTAGGCGTTTACGACCCCATGAGCATTAGCCTGTGCGACAATAATTTCTATCGTCACACCACCAGTTTCCTTAACTGCCAACTCCTTATTCAGGGTTTCATCCCGCCATTGGCTAACGGCATCCAACACACGTTGACCCGCAACATTGGCCAGAATAATTTTTGAGGGATGTAGATCCTTATTTTGAATTAATTGCCAGGCTTCCGTTAGCTGCTGTTCCAGCGCCCTTCCTTCTTGGTATACCACAGGTTTACACTTTTCCAGCTGGCCATTATGACAAAGGGCCCATTTCAGACTGCTATTCCCCGCATCAATTAACAATGTTGTAGTAACGGTTGTCATGTCGTCTGATCTACCACAGGAGTTTTCTGACCTGCAGCCCGCATGCTGATTTCTCCGCTATGAAAACGTCTCATTTCACCTGCCTGAGCAAGTAATAAAGCGCCCGAATTATCGACTCCCCTGACTACACCCCGAACGTTCTCTTCGGGCATCTGTAAAACAACCTCCTGCCCGGAATAGCAGTCACACGCATTCCATTCATCGAGAAATGGGGTGAGCCCATCCTTCTCAAATTCCTGGATTGCAGCAAGCTGATGGTTAATTAATCTACCTGCCATTTCATTTCGACCCACAGGCCTCCCCAACGCCGACTCGAGATCGATCCACGGCTGATCAATCGTAGCCATCTCTACCGGGGTAGCCCGCATATTAAGTCCTACCCCGACCACGACTGAGCAAGGACCTGAAGCCTCTCCCGCCAGTTCCAGTAATATACCGGCTAATTTCCGATTCGAAACCAAAATATCATTGGGCCATTTTACCTCAACTGTATCAAGCCCGGCCTCACGCAAGGCGCGCGTAGTGGCTATTGCCATGGCCAGACTCAATCCAGATAACTGCGCTGCTCCTCCAGTAAATCGCCACAGCAATGAGATATAAAGGTTGCCACCAAATGGAGACACCCAGGTTCGACCTCGTCGACCACGACCAGACGTTTGTTGCTCTGCCAAACAGATGATGCCGCTATTTTTACTGGCGTTTACCGATTCCAGTAAATGAGCATTTGTTGAAGGCAGTTCAAAATGAACCTCAAGTTTTTGCAGGATTTTTTTTGTTTTCGTATCCAGAAATGGAAATATTTTCTCAGGATCTAACAACTCGATCTGGCTGGATAACCTATATCCTTTGCCTCGCACTGAATAAATTTCAATGCCAGAAGACCTAAGGGAATGGATTACCTTCCAGACAGCCGAACGAGTACAACTCATCATCTGCCCCAGCTCAGTACCCGAATGAAAATGGCCATCAGCCAGGATTTTCATCAATGTCGATGTAGGATTCATCTCAGGCCTTTATTAGGAACAAAGAGATACAAGGGAAAATATACGAGAAAGGTTACCAATAAAAAGGAAGCAGGCTTACGATTCCAGCTCAGCTTCCGGCACTGCTCCCAAAGATCCTTGGAGAGCATAAGATTCAAAACCTTCCTGGGAAAGTAAGTAAGTAGCAATAGAACTCTGTCGCCCGGATTCACAGTAAAGCAGGTACTGGTGATCAGGATCAAGCATGCTCAGTTTGACGCGTATTAGTGGCAAAGGAATATTTACGCTGCCCTGGATATGCTTGTCCTTGAATTCCGCAGGTAAACGCACATCGATCCACATCGCTCCATCGTTTACTAACGATTGCGCATCATCATAGGTAACCCATTTAAGCAAAGGCGCATTGAGTAACTCCAGAAAATCATCTTTTGGCAAACTCATCAAAATACCTGCTGTCTCCATGACAACAGACGCGTTTCTTTTACCCCCAGCAATTAAAGCTTCCTCGCCAAAGTTATCGCCAGCAACCAGGGAAGCTAAACTCATACCATCGGGGTTTTTCCGCGTTTTTCGCATAACCCGACACTTACCCTGGCGGATAATATAAAAGTGCTCGCCTTCTTCCCCTTGATTAAACACCACCTCGCCGGCTTTATAGTGCTGCGTTTGTAGGCGCATAAAAATCGACTGAATATTGGCAGGTGGAATACGGCGAAATACCTTAGCCTGAAGTAATTTTGCCATCCAGTCATCCTCACTCTCATCCTCACTGTGATCGATTTCCTGAACAGCAATGCCACTACCCGAACCACCTGAACCGCCTGATTTGTCCCAGGCAAGCATACTATCAAGCTCATCCGGATCCACCTTAACGCAGGTGACATCCATTAACGCCTGAGCTGAGTGCGTATATCGTTTGCCCTGTTCAAGCGGTAATTTTGAAATTTTGCTGCCACCTTGAACTCGTTTTACAGGCTCTTCGTCCATGATTAAAGCAACTTCGCCAGACGTAAGGTAAACAATTTTTTCTACCTTTTGCCCCTGCTTAAAAATCACATCCCCCTTGGAAAAAGTGCACAATTCAGACTTGGTGGCCAAATCACGACAATGCTCAGGGCTAAGCATCTTGATAGGCACCAAAGTGGCTAAAACGTTAGGGTCGACGGGGGAATCTGACATGTTTAATCAATAACCTGGGCAACTTGGATAAAACTCACAGTCAATTCATCACTCCAAACATGTTTATTCTGTAAATCGTTAATTCTACGTGTAAAACGGCCTGACTGCATATGGATTTTCACCAAATCTTGTAAATACCACAAGACCTCACCTGCTAATTGTTAATTGCCTATATTGGGCGGCATGGAGGAAAAACCGCGGCCATTATTAGTTCCATACCGGGGAGGCACACGACAGCCTGGGGTTGTATGTATTGTGAAGCAGCAGAATCCCAAGTGTAATATTTTTAATTTTTTAAAAATATCAATGAGTTATAGTTTTTTCAATGAGGCTAACAGGGACCAGACTTCTTTCGCTTACCCGTTTGAGATAAAAGCAAAGCGCGACTCCGCCATTCCTGCCGTTATGGGTCCCGCAAGATAACCGCCAAAACAAATGACCGACCCTACACTCGTAGATGTATCACGTTAGTTATTTTACACTTACAACTCAGTCATAAAAATTATAAATACTGACATACAGGGAATTGTGAGGTTCAGATGAGACTGTTACTCGTAGAAGACAACGATGCGCTCGGCAAGGGGCTCTATGCTGGCCTTACTGATGCTGGTTATGCAGTAGATTGGGTAAAAGATGGCGAGACCGCAACCTCTGCTATTTTTTCGGAAGAATATGATGTCATTACACTGGATCTTGGACTACCTAAAAAGTCCGGGATTGAAGTATTGAACGAGATTCGAAACCGAGAAAAAAATGTGCCTGTACTTGTTTTAACAGCAAAAGATACTGTAAATGACAAAATCCTGGGTCTGGACAGTGGTGCCGATGACTACATGGTCAAACCTTTCGACCTTCATGAACTGGTTGCTCGTCTCAAAGCGATAACTCGCCGAAGCAAAGGACGCGCATCAGCAGGGATAAGTTATAAAGATATTACAATCGATCCAAACTCACACTCAGTCTCCAAAAATGGGCAACACATTGAGCTTTCTCCACGGGCATTTGATGTACTGCAAACACTCATGGAAAAC
>JAUVNZ010000245.1 GCA_030599435.1 Gammaproteobacteria bacterium
ACCATACCAGCGTTCTTTGAAAAAGATGTGGCCGCTCATTTCACCAGCCAGTAAACCACCAGTCTCTTTCAATTTGGCCTTAATAAAACTGTGACCTGTTTTCCACATGGTAGCTTTGCCGCCAGCCTGTTCGATAATTTTGTGCAAATTAGTGGTGCACTTGATGTCATAAATGATTTCTGCTCCTGGATTACGAGACAAAACATCCTGCGCATATAACATCATTTGCCGGTCAGCCCAGATTACATTGCCCTTGGGTGTAACCACGCCCAGGCGATCGCCATCACCATCGAAGGCAAGGCCAATATCAGCGTGCTGATCGATCAGTGCCTGCTTAAGGTCAACGAGATTTTCCGGTTTGCTTGGGTCGGGATGATGATTGGGAAATGTGCCGTCAACTTCGCAAAATAGCTCGCTGACCTCGCAGCCCAGTTCACGCAGAAGCTGTGGCGCCACTCCACCAGCTACACCATTGCCACAATCAACGATGACTTTCATGGGTTTGGCCAGTTTCACGTCATCGGTGATGCGGGAAATATATTGCGCTACGACATCGGCGGAATCCTGTTTACCAACTTCTGCACCAGCAGCAAGATCGCCATCTTCAATGCGCTTGCGCAACCTCTGGATATCGGGGCCAGACAAAGTGGTACCACCCAATACCATTTTTAAGCCGTTGTATTCTGGCGGATTGTGGCTGCCGGTGATCATGATACCTGAGCCAGTGCCAATCTCGTAAGCCGCATAATAGAGCACCGGTGTGGGTACCATACCAAGGTCGGTAACATCACGGCCGGCTTCGCGCAGGCCCTTAGTCAGTGCAGCAATGAGCTTAGGGCCAGATAGCCGACCGTCGCGGGCTACGTAAATATGCTTTTCTCCACAGGCTTCAGCCTCAGCACCCAGAGCACGACCGATCCAGTACACGGCCTCTTCGGTAAGCGTTTTATCGACAATACCGCGAATGTCGTATGCCTTAAAAATTCCGGGATCTAGTGATGGCTTTTCTGCAGCGTTATTCATTACTTATTCCTGTGCAAATTGTTTATTTCAATAGTTAAGTTTTCGACAATAAGGCTTTCGATTAAAAACTTGTTTTGATTATTAAATCAGTGACGTCCTGTGTGACCGAAACCACCCTCGCCACGGTCACTTTCGTCAAAATTCTCAACGATCTCAAAGCTGGCCTGCACCACTGGCACAAACACCATTTGTGCAATGCGTTCGCCAAGATTGACGGTAAAAGTTGTATCACCACGGTTCCAACAAGAGACGAAAAGTTGTCCCTGATAATCTGAATCTATCAAGCCAGTAAGATTACCCAATACAATACCGTGTTTATGACCAAGACCTGATCGCGGCAACAACACAGCGGCCAACCCAGGGTCACCTATATGAATAGCAATACCAGTAGGAATTAAATGCGTTTCGCCAGGTTTGATTTCCAGCGCTTCGTCAATGCAGGCACGCAAATCCATACCGGCGGAACCGTCGGTAGCATAATGAGGTAATTCAATTTCGTTACCTACACGTTTATCAAGAACTTGTAACTGAATTTGAGTCATTCTTTTAGGTCTCTATTTTTTATTATTGTCAGTGTTTACGTTTCCACCCACCATCACCGTCACCATTTTGTCCAAATGAATGCGTTTCTGAAAGGCCTTCTTTATATCCTCAACAGTAACCGCCTGCACTTTACTGTTAAACGTATCGAGATAATCAAGCGGTAAATTGTAAAAACCAATCATACCAATGTAATCAATGATTTTTTTATTACTGGAAATACGTAACGGAAAACCACCAGTAATATTTTTCTTGGAAGCATCCAGCTCTTTTGCGGTTGGCCCATCCTTAATAAATTGTCCAATTGTTTCCCGCAGTACTGTGAGCGCTTCTTCTGCTGATTCATTTTTTGTTTGCAACCCAATGGTATAAGGGCCATTTTTACGCATAGGCATAAAGTAACTGTAACTACTGTAGGCTAAGCCACGTTTTTCACGGATCTCATTAGATAAACGTGCAACCAGGCCACTACCACCCAACATGTGGTTGCCGACGTACAGAGCAAAATAATCTGGATCACCGCGTTTCATGCCCGGTTGACCAACAAGAATATGTGTTTGTGCTGAAGGGTGGTTTATACGAATCTCTTTACCATCTTTCAAAGCCGCCACTTTTGGCAAATCTCCCGCGGGCTGCCCTGCTGGCAACAAGCCTACTGAAATTTCCGCTAATTGTTCAGCGGCCTGGCGATCGATATCACCCACGATGGCCATTACTGCATTTCGCCCCACATAATATCTATTGTAAAAATTCTCAAGCTTATTAATAGTAAGTCCGTTTATGCCATCCTCAGTACCTGTAGGCAAAAGCTGATAAGGGTGCCCCTCATACACAGCGCCAAAAAAAGCCTCGTCTGCCTGTGAGCCAGGGGATTGTTTGTGGCGTTTAAGGGTTGTTAACAATCGACTGCGTTCACGTTCAAAAGCCGCTTTCGGAAAGTTAGGCGTAGCAAGAATAGTGGTTAACGTTGCTACGGCTTTATCAAAAATCTTTTTATCTGATAACGTGCGCAAAGTTAATGTCGCCATATCTCTGTGGGCACTATTGCCAAAACGCGCGCCTATAGACTCAAATCGCTCAGCGAGTTCATTTGCCGTTAAACCACCTGCTCCTTCTGCTAACAATCCATTAGTGAGAATAGAGAGACCAGGATTGTCTTTATCACGGGCAGCGCCCGCATCAAACACAATACGCATATCAACCATTGGTAACTCCGGGGCGTGAACATAATAAACTCGCGCACCGTTTTTAGTTGTCCAATGTTCTATGTCCGGACTGGCAAATAATGCTGTGCTAAATAAACCAACAATCAAACAGGAAGCTAATCCGACAGTAATTTTAATGCGCATTGTGGCCTCCCTTTTTAGTTTGGGAAGATTGATTGCTGGATTGAGGCTCCAGCACTGCAACAGTGAGATGGTCATCGATCAAATATTTTTTTGCCACTGCCTGAACCTGCTCTGCCGTGACTGACTTCAAACGGTCCACATACTCATCCATTGACCGCCAGTCCAGGCCTACGGTTTCCAGTGTTCCTATCTGCATGGCCTGATAAAAGATAGAATCTTTTTCATAAACCTTACCGGCCACTACTTGCGCCTTGATGCGGTCTAATTCTTCCTGACTGACAAGTTCAGTTTTCAATTTTTCTAACTGCGCACGTATCGCTTTTTCCAAATCTTCAATTGTTATTCCTTTGGCAGGCGTGCCGTCAAACAACAGTAGATCACCAAGCCGAGAATGCATGTCGTATCCCGCCCCCGCGCTAGT
>JAUVNZ010000250.1 GCA_030599435.1 Gammaproteobacteria bacterium
ATTAATCAATATTACCAGGATGCGGAATACCAGCAGTGGTTATCAACCTTTGAACGGTCGGGGCGTGAGGTCTATGACAGGCGACAGGACGTTGTGCAGGCGCTGGGGCTCAAAGCGGGTATGGATATAGCCGATATTGGTGCCGGCACCGGTTTTTATAGCCTGCTGTTTGCGGAACAGGTTGGTAACTCAGGCAATGTCTTTGCCGTGGATATTACCGATGACTTTGTTCGTAACATTAAACGCCGTGCATCGGAAAATAATTTGAATAACATCCATGCAGTTCTCAGCAAACAAAAAGATACACGCCTGGATTCACATTCCATCGATATGGCATTCATCTGTAATACCTACCATCACTTTGAATATCCACAATCCATGCTGGCATCAATTTACAGTGCACTTCGCCCGGGTGGAACATTGATCATTATTGATTATCGAAAGCAGCCGGGCACTAGCTCTTCCTGGGTGATGTCACATGTCAGATCAGGCAAGCAATCTGTTATTCAAGAAATTGAACAAGCCGGTTTTAAATTTAACTCTCAGCCAGCCATACTAAAAGAGAACTATTTCCTCAGATTTGTAAGGAATTAATAAGACCTGTTCCACACGAAGGAATTATAAATGGAATATAGAAAATTAGGCCGAACGGGACTGGATATAAGTGTTATTGGTCTGGGTACCATGACCTGGGGCTTTCAGAATACTCAAGATGAAGGTTTTGAGCAGATGGATTATGCGCTTGAACAAGGGATTAACTTCTTTGATACAGCAGAGATGTATGCGATACCCCCGACCGAGAAAACTTTTGGTACGACTGAAACCATTATTGGTAACTGGTTTGCTTCGCGATCAAGTCGTGAAAATGTAATTTTAGCATCGAAAATAACAGGACCGGGTTTTGCCTGGTTAAGAGAGGGAAAAAATTATATTGATAAGAAAAATATTCTACAGGCAGTGGAAGGCAGTCTTAAAAGACTAAAAACAGATTATATCGATCTGTATCAATTGCATTGGCCGAATAGAGGCTCGTATCATTTTGGTAAGATATGGGATTTTGCACCAGACTTCGATGCACAGGCTGAAGAAGATAACTTCCTGGAAGTATTACACACAATGCAGGATTTAATTCAGGCTGGGAAAATTCGTCATATTGGCTTATCGAATGAAACTGCCTGGGGGATGAGTAAGTGGCTGCAGTTAGCACAAGAAAACAATCTGCCTCGTATGGCGTCCATTCAAAATGAATATTCATTACTCTGTCGTCACTTCGAGCCTGATCTGGCTGAAATAGCGATACATGAAGATTGCGGCCTATTGGCCTGGTCTCCCCTTTGTAGAGGGATGCTAAGTGGAAAGTATCTGAATGGCGCCCGCCCGCCTGGTGCACGAATAACAATTGAAACGCGATTTGAGCACCGCGTATTGCCGCAAACCGATGCGGCAATTCAAAAGTATGTTGATCTTGCTAAACAGTACCAGCTGGATGTTTGCCAGATGGCACTGGCATTTGTACGGGATCAGGCTTTTGTGAGTTCTGTGCTCATTGGTGCAACGAATATGGAACAATTAAAAAGCAATATTGATTCCATCTCACTTAAACTGCCTGTAGAGGTTTATGAAGATATAGACAAAATCAGGCGTGAATTCCCGATGTTGTTTTAGCGGGCTTACATACCCATATACTTTCTCTGACTTTGAGGCACAGATAGTAAGTTAAACTGTCTGTCATCTTTGTAAACTAGTGAGAAATTGTGCAAGTAATTCCCTTTAACAATCGATACGTAAACCTGGGTGAAACGTTTTACGTAAAGACTAATCCATCACCCGTTGCCAGGCCTTCATTGATAAAATTTAATGACGAGCTTGCTCGCGGGTTGGGTTTGTCAATTACCAATCTAAATTCAAGTGATGTCTCGGCAATATTTTCGGGTAATTCGATACCCGAAGGTGCCGAGCCATTAGCTATGGCCTATGCGGGTCATCAATTTGGCCACTTTAATCCGCAGTTGGGTGATGGCCGGGCGATTTTACTAGGTGAAATTGTTAGTCCCGATGGAGCCAGGTTTGATTTGCAGCTAAAAGGTTCCGGGCGCACTTTTTATTCTCGTGGCGGTGATGGGCGTGCTGCCCTGGGTCCGGTGCTTCGTGAATATTTAGTCAGCGAAGCGATGAAAAAATTGAATGTGCCAACGACTCGTGCACTGGCCGCGGTGACGACGGGCGAGGCGGTGGCAAGAGAGCGCTTGCTGCCGGGTGGCATCATTACCCGTGTTGCATCGAGTTTTGTTCGTGTCGGTACGTTTCAGTTTTTCTCTGCAAAAGGTGATGTAGAAGCGATTCAGAAATTGGCCGATCATGTCATTGAGCGCAATTACCCTAATGCGATCGCGGCAGGAGAGGAAAAGAACCCGTATGTGGCTTTCTTGAAAGCCGTCGTGGATAGCCAGGCGGCATTAATTGCACAGTGGATGCATCTGGGTTTTATTCATGGCGTGATGAATACCGATAATATGTCGATAGCGGGGGAGACGATTGATTATGGGCCGTGCGCCTTCATGGATACCTTTGATCATGATCAGGTGTTTAGCTCCATTGATCGTGAAGGACGTTATGCCTATAGCAATCAACCATCGATTGGACTGTGGAATTTAACACGCCTGGCAGAAACATTATTGCCGTTACTGGCAGAAAATACCGAAGCAGCGGTTGAGGTGGCGCAAGATGTTTTGAAAACCTATGTTGAGGTTTATCAGAATAACTGGTTGGCAGGCATGCAAGCTAAGTGCGGTTTGTTCGCTACATCTGATAAAGCAAACCGAGATGATAAAGAGCTTATTGAAGACTTACTTAATACGATGGCAGAAAACAATGCTGATTTTACGCTAACATTTTTTTACTTATCACAATTATCTTCACAAGCATTAGAACATGACAGCGACATTCAGCGTTTGTTTGATAAGCCGGCACAGCTTGATGACTGGTTGGCTAGATGGCGTAAGCGCTTAAATGAAGAAACACTAAGTGATGCAGAACGGAAAGCTAATATGCAGGCGGTAAATCCTGTTTATATTCCCCGAAACCATCGGATAGAAGCGGCAATCAGAGCGGCTGAAGATCATGACGATTTTTCTGTGTTTCATGAATTGCATGAAGTGCTGCAGAACCCCTATGTGCAGCAAGAGGGAAAGGACCGATACAGCATGCCACCCGAACCGGATGAAGTGGTTCTACAGACGTTCTGTGGGACGTGAGTTGGGTAAAAAGGCGATATCAGATC
>JAUVNZ010000014.1 GCA_030599435.1 Gammaproteobacteria bacterium
TAATAATGGCCTGGAATGAACCTGGTGGCTCCGGGGATAAAGATCCCTGGGGTGGACGCGGCAAAGATCAAGGTCCCCCTGACCTTGATGAAGTTGTACGCAATTTACAAAAAAAATTCGGCAGCATCTTTGGTGGCAAGAGTGGCGGCAAAGGCGGCGGCGGTAAAAGTAACGGTACCGGTGGTGGTGGAATAGGCGGTGTTGGTTCACTGGGTTTTGGCCTAATCGCGGCAGTCGCGATTGGTGCGTGGGGCTTCTCGGGCTTGTACACGGTTGATGAAGGAACACGTGGTGTTGTACTGCACTTTGGTAAATACAGTGAGACAACCATGCCGGGTCTGCATTGGTATCCACGATTTATACAAACCGTGGAACCGGTGGATATTGAAAACATCCGCGGCATGAGTATTGGCTTTCGTGCGGCTGCGGGTAGCCGTTCTACCGGTGGCTCAGTAGGGCGTGAGTCATTAATGCTGACTCAGGATGAAAATATTGTTGATGTGAAACTGGCTGTTCAATACAAAGTAAAAAGCGCCAGTGATTTTTTGTTCAAGGTAAGAGACCCTGAAGTGACATTGCGCCAGGCGGTTGAAAGTGCAATACGAGAAATTGTTGGTAAAAACGATATGGATTTTATTCTCAATGAGCGTGCTGTGATTACTGCGCAAGCGAAAAAAGTGGCTCAGGATATTGTGGATCGATATGAAGCGGGTTTAATAATTACCACGCTTAATATGCAAGATGCCCAACCGCCTGAACAGGTACAGGATGCGTTTGCAGATGCGGTAAAGGCGCAAGGTGACCAGGCTCGTGTCATCAATGAGGCCGAAGCTTATTCTAATGACATTATACCAAGAGCGCGTGGTAAGGCAGCTCGGCAATTGGCAGAAGCCAATGCATACAAAGAACAGGTTATAGCAGAGTCAACTGGTGAGGCATCACGTTTCAGCCAGGTATTGGCGGCATACAAAAAAGCGCCCAAGGTGACGCGTAAACGTTTATACCTTGAAGCGGTGGAATCAGTTATGGCCAATACCAGCAAAGTGTTGGTGGATGTAAAAGGCGGTGGCAATCTTTTGTATCTACCGCTGGATAAAATGATGAGCGGTGGAACTGGTGATGCATCTGGGGCACGTCGTATCGTCGAAGGTGTTTCATCGTCTCAGGCTGAGCAAGAGCAGCGGCTTAGAGACAGTATTCGTGGCAGGGGAGAACGCTAATGGCACAGGCTAAAGTATTGGTGGGTTTATTGCTGGGCGCGGTGGTGTTCATTGCCTCTTTCTCCCTGTTCACCGTGAACGAGCGGGAAAAAGCGGTTTTGTTCCGGCTGGGTGAAATCGTTCGTACGGATTTTGAGCCGGGCTTACACTGGCAAACACCATTTGTAAATAATGTGCGTAAATTTGATGCACGTATCCAGACTTTGGATGCTGATCCAGAGCGATATCTCACGGGCGAAAAGAAAAACCTTATTGTTGATTCGTTTGTGAAGTGGCGCATCAAAGATGTAGCTAACTACTACACTGCAACGGGTGGTGATGCAGTGCGCGCTAATTTGCGTCTTTCACAGATCGTCAAAGATGGTTTAACGGCCGCGTTAGCTAAACGCACCATCAAAGAGGCGGTCTCGGGTGAGCGTCTGGAAATTATGAGCCAACTTAGGGCTGATGCGAATGAGCAAGCACAGGCTTTTGGTATAGAGGTGGTTGATGTGCGAGTCAAACGCATCGATTTTCCCTCTGATATTAGTGATTCGGTGTATCGCCGCATGCGCTCAGAACGTGAACGTGTGGCCAAAGATTTGCGATCACGAGGAGCTGAGTCTGCAGAAATAATTCGGGCTGAGGCTGATCGCCAACGTACAGTTATAATTGCTGATGCTTATCGTGACGCTGAAAAACTTCGCGGTGAAGGTGATGCGGAGGCGACAACAATTTATGCGAAAGCTTACGGTAAGGACGTGGAATTTTATTCCCTGTACCGTAGTTTGAATGCATACAAGAGAACCTTTGCGGATAAAAGCGACATATTGGTTATTGAGCCGAACTCAGAGTTCTTCAAGTACTTTAAGTAAGAAGAACATCAAATAGCTCGATGGGAAATAAGTTGAATGTGGAATGATCTATTAAGTGCCCTGGCGCTTATGTTGGTCCTTGAAGGTTTGTTGCCTTTTCTTAGCCCAAAAGGTTTTCGTGAAAAAATGCTGGCTATGTTGAATATGAGTGATAGTCAAATTCGTTTCGCGAGCTTAACGGCAATGTTAGCAGGGGTTGTGTTGCTGTATTTCGTTAAGAATTGATAGTTAAAAACTAATTGCTAAGAACTAATAATTAAACGTTTTAAATTAAACACCAAAATCAGAATTTATCATAGCCGTATTAACCACCTGTTGTCGCTGATAATAAAATGAACAATGAACGCTGGCTGCTGCCCGAAGGAATAGAAGAGTTATTGCCCCCTCAGGCGCAGCAGCTTGAGGCTTTGCGCCGCAGCCTTCTGGATTTATTTAATCGTTGGGGTTATGAACTGGTGATGCCCCCCCTGGTGGAATATCTCGAATCACTGCTAATAGGTAATGGTAACGATCTCGATATACAAACATTCAAGCTGACTGATCAGCTCAATGGCCGGCTGATGGGTGTGCGGGCGGACATAACACCTCAGGTGGCGCGTATAGATGCGCATCGTATGAGTGACCGTGATGGCCCGGTTCGACTTTGTTACCAGGGCACGGTACTGCACACGCGTGGCGATGGGCTTGGTGGTTCGAGAAGCTTTACACAAATAGGCGCTGAGTTGTTCGGGCACGCCAGTGTTGAAGGCGATGCTGAAATGGTTTGTTTGATGCTCGAAACATTGGGTCTTGCAGGCATCAGTCAGGTTAATGTTGATCTGGGTCACGTGGGTATTTTTCGTGCACTCTCAACATCGGCAGGCTTAAGCGTTGATCAGGAAACGATTTTGTTTGATGCCTTGCAACGTAAAGCAATGCCCGAGGTGGAATCGTTGCTGGCTGACCTGAAAATAAATGATGATATTCGTCAATGTATTGCTGATCTTGCCGGAATGAATGGTGGAATCGAAATATTGTCGGAAGCTCGCAAGCGTTTTGCAGATAACAAAGAAATTCTCAATGCGCTCGATGAAATAAATCACGTAGCTGAGAGCATTAGTGCGCAACGACCAAATTTACAATTACATTTTGATCTTGCCGAGCTTCGTGGGTTTCGCTATCACACCGGTTTAGTGTTCGCTGCTTACCAGAAAGGTCAGGGGCGTGCCATTGCTCAAGGTGGACGTTACGACGATATCGGTAAAGTATTCGGGCGTGCTCGGCCTGCAACAGGGTTTAGTGCGGACATGCGCGCGCTGGTGTCTTTGGGTTCACAAAAGGGTCCGCAAAATAAAATCCAGGGTGGTGGTATTTTTGCACCAGCAAGTGATGATGTTGCATTAATTGATAAAATTCGTGAACTGCGTGAAGCAGGTGAGCGAGTTGTGTGTGAATTAAAAGGACAAACAGGTGGATCACGTGAAGCCGGTTGTGATCGGACATTGGTTTCTTCTGGCGGTAGCTGGGTCGTAAAAGATAATTAAGCAATAGAATTAACAAATTAATAGGTAATTGTTATGGGTAAGAATGTAATCGTTGTTGGTACACAATGGGGTGATGAAGGCAAAGGTAAGGTTGTTGATTTGCTGACAGAACGCGCTGATGCGGTTGTTCGATTCCAGGGAGGCCATAACGCAGGTCATACTCTGGTTATTGATGGTAAAAAAACTATCTTACATCTTATTCCTTCCGGCATTCTGCGTGACAATGTGCAATGCATGATTGGTAATGGTGTGGTGCTGGCGCCGGATGCATTGTTAACAGAGCTTGATATGTTGACTGAGAGTGGTGTCAATACAGACGGCCGCCTGTTTATTAGTGAAGCTTGTACATTAATTCTGCCTTACCATATTGCACTTGATCAGGCGCGAGAGATTGCTCGCGGTAAAAAAGCGATTGGTACCACAGGTCGTGGCATCGGCCCAGCTTACGAAGATAAAATCTCGCGTCGTGGTTTAAAAGTTGGTGATATGCTGCATCGCGAACGTTTTGCTGCACGTTTGGGTGAGGTGCTGGATTACCATAATTTCGCGCTGAAAAATTATTTCAAAGTAGATACAGTCGATTTCCAACAGGTACTGGATTATGGTCTGGAGGTGGCTGAGCGTTTACGCCCAATGGTGGCAGACGTTACTGGTATGTTGCACAACATGCGCACGCAGGGTAAGAATATTATGTTCGAAGGTGCGCAAGGTACTTTGCTAGATATTGATCATGGTACTTATCCTTATGTTACCTCATCAAACCCTACGGCCGGTGGCGCAGCAACAGGAACAGGAGTTGGCCCTCGAGATATCGATTATGTATTGGGTATAACTAAGGCTTATACAACACGTGTTGGTGCGGGCCCATTCCCGACGGAATTATATGATGGACAGGATTTAAATGACCCTATTGGTGCACACCTTGCGAAAGAAGGGAATGAATTTGGTGCGACTACCGGTCGTGCTCGTCGTTGCGGATGGTTAGACGCGGTTTGTTTACGTCGTTCAGCGCAAATCAATTCTTTAACCGGAATATGTTTGACCAAAATGGATGTGCTGGATGGTATAGAAACTTTACGTATTGCGGTTGGTTATGATCATGACGGCGTTAAGGTTAATGCACCGCCAATAGGTGCTGATGCATACGAAGAATGTGTACCTGAATATATTGAGATGCCGGGTTGGTCAGAAAGTACCGTTGGTGTTCAGAAATATGAAGATTTACCAGAAAATGCCAAAGCTTATATCAAGAAAATAGAAGAAGTGATCGGTGTACCCGTTGATATTATTTCAACAGGACCTGACCGCAAAGAAACGATAGTATTACTGGATCCCTTTAAGTAGAAACCTTTCAGTGAAAAAAAGGGAAGTGAAAAAAGGCAGAGAAAAGAGTAAAAGGTAAAGATAAAAGAAAAATGGTGCCCAGGAGAGGACTTGACCACCCAAAGGGTGGGACGCACGAAGTGCGCCCGTAGGGTGAGCCGCAGGCGAATCAACCTCCACGGGGAAGTGGAAAAAACACATCACATTACTTAAGAAGAATTTGCTTGAGTTTTAGAAAGATGGTGCCCAGGAGAGGACTTGAACCTCCACGGGGTTGCCCCCACTAGCACCTGAAGCTAGCGTGTCTACCAATTTCACCACCTGGGCATAACATTTGAACTGGGCTGTATTAGCTCCATTGAGCCTCGCTACAACCGGCGGCAACTCTACCGAGAGACGCCGAAATTGTCAATTCACACTCGCCTGAAAACAGGTCCTTGAACCATATTACGATCTATAACAAACATTACCGTCTATTAATGAATAACTGTTCATGTAGACTATTGTTGTGAAAAGAGATGTAAACAAAAATTGAGAAGAAAGAATTACAGAAAAGATGACTAAAAAGAAAAATAAAACTGATCCCCACGCAGAACGTGAGGCCAGGAAATACGATAAACCCATTGCCAGTCGAGAGCTAATTCTCGACACACTGGCCGAGGCCGGTGAGCCTATGACCTGGCAGCAATTGGCTGGGGTGCTTAATCTCAACAACGAAGAAAATATTGAGGCCTTGTCTCGGCGACTGCGTGCCATGGAGCGGGACGGACAGGTGATACGTAACCGCCGTAATGGCTACGGTCCTCTGGATAAAATGGATATGGTGCATGGCCGTATCCAGGCTCATCCCGATGGCTTTGGTTTCCTGATTCCCGATGATGGCAGTGACGATTTATTCATGTCCACGCGAGAAATGCGTGCACTGATGCACCGTGATCGTGTGGTTGCACGAGTTGCCGGAATGGATCGTCGTGGTCGACGCGAAGGTGTTGTGGTTGAAGTGTTGGAGCGCAACACTCATCAGGTTGTAGGACGATTCCAGCTTGATGGTGGTATGGCGTTTGTTATTCCTGATAACAAACGAATCGTTCACGATATTGCTGTTTTGCCAGAAAATGCGGGTGATGCTGAGCATGGTCAAATTGTACTGGTGGAACTACTGCAACAACCCAGTCGCCGCCGTCAGCCAATGGGACGTGTTATCGAAACCATGGGCGACCACATGGCGCCGGGCATGGAAATCGATATCGCCCTGCGTTCTCACGAATTACCTTACCTGTGGCCTGATGAAGTTGAAGATCAAATAGCTGGACTTAAACCCGAAGTGCCTGAATCTGCCATGCAGGGGCGTGAAGATATTCGCAATATCCCATTAGTGACTATTGACGGGGAAGACGCACGCGATTTTGACGATGCGGTGTACTGTGAACCACATGGTGAAAAAGGGGGTAACGATTGGCGATTACTGGTAGCTATCGCTGATGTGTCGCATTACGTTGAGGTTGAATCTGCGTTGGACAAAGAAGCAGTTACTCGCGGCACGTCTGTGTATTTCCCGGGGCGTGTAATTCCTATGCTACCGGAAATATTGTCTAACGGCTTGTGTTCAATTAATCCCAAAGTGGATCGCTTGTGTATGGTTTGCGAAATGATTGTAGGAAGCAATGGCAAAGTTAAGAGTCATCGTTTCTTTGAAGGGTTGATGCGTTCTCATGCGCGGCTTACGTATGATCAGGTCGCGGCTATGTTGGGAAATAATGGACAGGACGGCGATGCTTCACTGTGTAAACAATTTTCTGCGGTACTGCCGCACCTTAAAAATTTATATGAGTTATATCGAGTCTTTGATCGTCGTCGCAAACAACGCGGTACGATTGAATTTGAAACTACCGAGACAACGATTGTTTTTGGTAAAGGTAAAAAGATCGATCGCATCGTGCCGTTAATTCGCAATGACGCACACAAGATGATTGAGGAATGTATGATTGCCGCCAATGTTGAAGCGGCGAAATTCCTGGCAGCCAATGAAATGCCAACTCTGTATCGCGACCATGAAACACCCAAAGAAGAAAAACTTGCCGATCTGCGCGTGTTTCTTTCCGAATTAGGATTAGATTTGCCTGGTGGTGACAAACCAGAGGCGCTGAATTATGCGCTCCTGTTAGCCGCTGTGCGCGAACGCCCCGATGCCCATCTGATTCAAACTGTGATGTTGCGTAGTCTTAATCAGGCGGTGTATAGCCCAGATAACAAGGGCCACTTTGGTTTAGCGTTAAATGAGTATGCCCATTTCACTTCACCTATTCGTCGTTATCCCGATTTGCTTGTGCATCGTGCTATCCGTCATGTGTTGCGTTCGGGAACGGATAGTAGCTTCCATTACACCATGTCGGACATGCATAATTTAGGCTTGCACTGCTCACAGACCGAACGTCGTGCTGATGAAGCTACCCGTGACGTGACCGACTGGCTTAAGTGCGAATACATGATGGATAAAGTAGGCGAAAGTTTCGACGGTATTGTCACTTCGGTGTTAGGTTTCGGTTTATTTGTGGAGCTGGCTGATATTTATGTTGAAGGTTTGGTACACATTACCTCGCTGCGCAACGACTACTATCATTTCGATGCCGGCAAACACACGCTTACTGGTGAGCATAGTCGCAAGTCTTATCGTCTGGGTGATCCAGTTCGAGTGCGAGTGGCCCGTGTAGATCTGGACGATAAGAAAATTGACTTTGAAATGCTTGGTGACGAAGGCGAATCATTATCCAGTGTGCGACCCGGTCGCGGCGGAAAAAAGAGTACAAAAAAAGGTTCTAAAAAGGGCGAAAAGAAATCAGGCAAACGAAACACTAAATCCGAAAGTAAGAAGTCAGATAAAAAGAAGTCCAGGAAAAAAACTGCCAAAAAGAAGGTTAGGAAAAAGAACAAAAAATCCGTTGCTAGGTCTGCAAGTGGAGCACAGGCCAGGGAAGGGGCAAAGAAAAAGCGTCGTCGTCGCAAACCTAAAACCAAGAGTGGCAAATGAGCGATTATCTCTATGGGTTGCATGCCATAGAGGCCGTGCTGAAAAAGACACCGGAGTCTGTGTCGGAGCTGTGGGTAGATAAGGGGCGTCACGACAAACGCGTATCGAATATTCTTGAGCTAGCCGGTAATGCAGGAATTTCCGTGCACTCAGTGACCAAGCATGAGCTGGAGAGCATGGTGTCGGACGGTCGGCATCAGGGTGTGGTGGCGAAAGCCTCGCCCCCCAGGGTGTATTCAGAGAGTGAGCTGGATGATTTACTGGAATCGCTGCCTGACTCTCCTTTTTTGCTAATTCTGGACGGAGTTACCGATCCTCATAACCTCGGCGCCTGCCTGCGCAGTGCCGATGCGGCCGGGGTAGACGCCATTATTGCCCCCAAAGACCGCGCTGCCTCACTGACGCCCGTCGCTATCAAAGTATCCAGTGGCGCGGCACAGACCGTACCCCTCGTGCAGGTTACTAATCTGGCGCGTTGCCTGCGGGATCTGAAAGAACGCGGTATCTGGCTGGTGGGACTGGATGGGCAGGCTGAAGAAAGCCTGTATGACCGTGACCTTAAAGGCCCGTTGGGCATTATATTGGGTGCCGAAGGGCAGGGCTTGCGGCGTCTTTCCAAGGAACACTGCGATTTTCTGGTCAAAATCCCCATGGTGGGCAGCGTGGAAAGCCTCAATGTCTCGGTGGCCACCGGCATATGCCTGTTTGAGGCCCTCAGACAAAGAAATAGCTAGTATCGGTGCGGACTTACGTTGCATCTGCCCTCGGCATTCGGTAGAATTCGCCGCTCAAAATTCAATCAATTGATTGTTTTGCAATCCCTTGCTTCACTGCCTGCGGCGCACCGTATGAGTAGGAGGCTTTAACCGAAAGAGGAGTGCTCGTGAGACACTACGAAATTGTGTTTCTGGTCCACCCTGACCAGAGTGATCAGGTTCCAGCCATGATCGAAAAGTACAAGGCATCAGTCGAAACTGATGGCGGCACTGTCCACCGTCAAGAAGACTGGGGCCGTCGCCAACTGGCTTATCCCATCAACAAGATCAACAAAGCTCACTATGTGCTCATGAATGTTGAGTGCACATCCAAGGCCTTGGAAGAACTTGAAACTGCTTTCCGCTTTAATGATGCTGTTATCCGTAACATGGTCATGCGCTGCAAGACTGCAATTACCGATGCATCACCATTGGCAAGATCCAAGGAAGAGCAAGAACGTGATCGCAGACCTGCACCCGCACCCGCACCTGCACCTGCGCCGGCACCAGTTGCTACGGAAGACAGCGCACCTGCACCTGATGCTGAAAAGACGGCTGCTGAAGAAGCCCCTGTTGAAGCAGCTCCTGCAGTAGAGTCTGCTCCTGAGTCTGCTCCTGAGTCTGCTCCTGAGTCTGCTCCTGAGTCTGCTCCTGAGTCTGCAACTACAGAAGGTGCTGAAGCCTAATCACGGCTAGCATGTTGTTCATAAAGAACTGTACATCGAAAAAATATTGTAGAGGATAAGTTATGTCACGTTTTTATCGTCGTAGAAAATATTGCCGCTTTACCGCGGAAGGCGTCAAAGAGATTGATTACAAAGATCTCAATACCTTGAAGGCCTATGTTTCAGAGAATGGCAAGATTGTGCCCAGTCGTATTACTGGCACCAAAGCAAAATATCAGCGTAAGCTGACATCAGCGATTAAACGCGCACGTGCATTAGCATTGTTGCCGTACACCGACGCTCATCAGTAACTGGGTATTCGGAGCAAGGTGCTCGGGGTTTGTTATCCGGGTATTGTGACTAATGTTGAAAAGAAGGCTGGAAAGCAGGAAACCATAAGATGAAATCGTTGGCGTCATTCATCTTGCGTGGCCCAGTCCAGGCAATTTTAATCTCGGTTGGTACGGGCGTGCTGGCGATGATAATGCCGCCATTGAGCATCCTAAGTGGTGCCGCAGTGGCTTTGACTACCTTGCGTGTAAGCATGCGTTCAGGTGCAGTGGTGGTCTTAGGTAGTATCGTTTTTGTTGCTGTGTTGGCCGGGTTTACGCCCGGAAGCATGTCGCCCAACATGCTTTTTTTGAGTGTTTTGTGGGTTTTTACATGGGGTATGAGCTGGCTTCTACGTGAGACTCGCTCACTGGGATTAATAACAGTTACGTCAGGCTTGTTAGGTATGCTGGGTATAGCGGTCACCTATTTAATTCTTGGTGATGTGGCTAGTTGGTGGGAAGGGGTATTACCACCCCTGCTTGAACCAGCAATGCAACCCGGAGGGCCGCTGGCTGATCCTGAGTTGGCACGACAAATTTTGGAAGGTTTACCCAGGGTAATGACAGGGTATATCGCGGCAGGTTTAGTGTTGAATACAGTTTTGTGTCTGTATCTGGCAAGGAGCTGGCAGGCCAAATTATTTAATCCGGGCGGATTTCGTAGCGAGTTTTATGAAATGCGGTTTGGTGCCAAAGCTGCATTGCTATCGATGGCGATACTCGCACTTGTTTTGGTGCCAATGGGCGGCTTGTCTAGCGCAGCTGCAGAGATTTTGATTGTGGTTTTGAGCCTCTACGTTATCCAGGGGCTGGCCATTATTCACGCCATTGTGGCGAAGAAAAAAATGCATGTTGCATGGTTGGCAGTGTCTTACATCGTGGCGCTTTTTATCTCGCCACAGTTAGTAGCATTGCTGGGGTTCGTCGACACCTGGACGGATTTTCGCAACCGGACTAATGCAGTATAAGCGCAACTTAAGCGCAGTATAAACGCAGCAGATACGTAATTTTAGATAACAGTAGCAGTAACATATGGTTTTAAAGAAATTGAATTGAACAATGAGATCTACAGACTGAGGTAAGTGTGATGAACGTTATTCTTTTAGAGAAAGTGCATAATCTGGGTGAGTTAGGCGAACAGGTCAGCGTCAAGGCTGGTTATGGTCGGAATTTTCTTATTCCCCAGGGCAAGGCAGTCACTGCCACCGAGGCGAATGTGGCTCAGCTTGAGACACGTCGCGCAGAACTGGAAAAAGCTGCTGCAGAGAAGTTGGCCGCCGCCGAGGCCCGCAAAGCCAGTCTGGATGCGATTCAGCTTACTATTGCACATCAGGCAGGCGAGGAAGGTAAACTGTTCGGTTCGATTGGTACCATCGAAATTGCCAAGGCGATTACCACTGCCGGCGTGGAAGTGACCAAGTCCGAAATACGACTGCCTGAAGGTGCCCTGCGTCATCTTGGTGATTTTGAGATTGATGTAGAGCTACACAGTGATGTGCTTGCCACAGTCAAGCTCAGTGTTGTTGCTGAAGAAGGCTAAGTTTAAGGCCCTGTTATAGACAGTGCCTACGTTGTTATCACTGGTACTGTCTTTAGTTTCTGCATTAGCTTTCTTTTCTTAAACGTTGATTCGTCAGCGCAACATTCCTGTGTGCTTTTCGTAAGAAATTTTTAAATTTTCTCTGCTTTTTGCCCTCGATTTTTCTGCATTTTTTTCTGTAATTCGGTTAACATAACCAGACGATGCCAGAGTTAGTTTATCCCCCAAATCCGGTCGATGTTGCCACTGAAAACCTGAAGATTGCGCCCCAGTCTATTGAGGCTGAGCAATCAGTCATTGGCGGCCTGATGCTCGATAAAAATGCCTGGGACAAGATTGGTGATCTCGTAACTGAAGAAGATTTTTATCGCCGTGACCATCAGCTAATCTTCCGAGCCATTGCTGATATGTCCTCCAGAGGAGACCCCTGTGATGTGGTTACTCTCTCTGAGTGGTTGAATAAGCAGGATCTGTTGAACGACGCGGGAGGTCTTGCCTACCTTGGCACCCTGGCCAAAAACACCCCCAGCGCGGCCAATATCAAAGCTTACGCAGCAATCGTGCGTGAGCGCTCAGTGCTGCGTCAGCTTATTACAGTGGGTAACGAGATTAGTAATAGTGCTTACCAGACAGAGGGGCGAAGTAGCGAAGAGCTGCTGGATGGCGCTGAGCGTGAAGTCTTCAAAATTGCCGAAATGGGAGCCCGGGGCAAGAAAACCGTTATTCCTATACGAGATTTGCTAACTAAAGCGGTAGACCGTATTGAAACCCTGTTTCAGCAGGATAATCCAATCACCGGTGTGCCCACTGGCTGGACCGATTTCGATGAAAAAACCTCCGGCCTGCAGAATTCAGACCTTATTATTATCGCCGGCAGACCTTCCATGGGTAAAACCAGTTTCGCGATGAATATTGCCGAGAATGCGGCCATTAAAAGTAGTCTGCCAACGGTGATATTTAGTATGGAAATGCCTGGCGAGCAACTGGCGATGCGCATGTTCTCTTCACTGGGTCGAATTGATCAGCACAAGGTACGAACCGGTAAACTTGGGGATGAAGATTGGCCTCGGTTAACTTCTGCGGTGAGCTTGCTGGCGGAAGCGCCGATGTTTATTGATGATACGCCGGCGCTTTCTCCTAATGAATTACGTGCTCGTGCCCGCCGTATTAAACGGGAACATGGTCTGGGGCTGATTATTATCGATTATCTGCAACTGATGCAGGTGAATGGTACTAAGGAAAATCGTACTAACGAAATTTCTGAAATTTCACGCTCCCTTAAAGCATTGGCGAAAGAGCTAGAAGTGCCGGTTGTTGCGCTGTCGCAGCTTAATCGTAGTCTGGAACAACGTCCCAATAAACGGCCAGTGATGTCTGATTTGCGTGAGTCGGGAGCCATTGAGCAGGATGCTGACGTAATAGCCTTTATTTATCGCGATGAAGTTTATAACGAAGATAGCCCTGACAAGGGTATAGCAGAAATCATTATTGCCAAGCAGCGTAATGGCCCGATTGGTACGACACGATTAACCTTTATTGGCCAGTACACTCGTTTTGAAAATTATATTCATGACATCTATTCAGATGACGAACCCTATTCATAAATGGGCGCCTCCTAGTATGGTGCGAAATAGTATGGTACCAAAGGCATGACACGTGCGGCCCGTGCCGTTATCAATCTAAGTGCCCTGCAACATAACCTGCAACGAGCCAGGACCGCTACACCTCGTTCCCAACAATTTGCTGTTATCAAAGCCAATGGCTATGGCCATGGCATGGTTGAGATAGCGCAGGCGTTAAAAGATGCCGACGGATTTGGTGTCGCCAGTGTTGAAGAAGCGCTCGAGTTAATTGCTGCAGGAATTAAACAGCCTCTGTTATTGTTGGAAGGGTTTTTTCATGACGACGAGCTTGAGCAGATTTTGCAGCATGATATTCAGATCGTTGTTCATCATGAACAGCAGGTTGATGCTTTGGAAGCAATGTCGGCTAAAAATATTTCCAGTCAGAAATCCATTTTAATTTGGTTAAAAGTAGACACGGGCATGCATCGCCTTGGTTTTGAGCCCGGTGAAGTTTCAAAAGTGTATCAACGTTTAATGGCTTGCGGTCTTGTTAAAAAGCCATTACGACTCATGACGCATCTTGCGAATGCAGATGATATGCAAAATAAAACCACCCAACAGCAAATAGAATTATTTAAAACGATCCTGGAAGATGAAAAAGTAGAGCGTAGCATTGCTAATTCGGCAGGTATTCTCGGCTGGATGGGGAGTGTTAGTGAAATTGCTCGCCCCGGTATTTTGCTTTATGGTGTTTCGCCATTTCTAAATGAGACGGGCGCAAATCGGGGGCTGTTACCTGTGATGACCTTATGCGGCGAGCTCATTGCAATAAAACAATGTCAGAAGGGTGATGCTGTTGGTTATGGCGGCGACTGGGTTTGCCCGAATGAAATGTCAGTGGGAGTTGTTGGTATTGGATACGGCGATGGTTATCCTCGGCATGCTAAGGAAGGTACACCAGTTTTAGTTAATGGAAAACGGGTGCCTTTGGTGGGGCGTGTCTCCATGGATATGATTTGTGTCGATTTGCGCGAATGCCCAGATGCAAAAGTTGGTAGTGATGTTGTTTTGTGGGGCGAAGGCTTACCCGCAGA
>JAUVNZ010000334.1 GCA_030599435.1 Gammaproteobacteria bacterium
CCGCTTTGGTGGCCTGCGCCCACTTCTTGATGCTGACTATAAAGAGTTCTGCGAAGGTGAAGGGCTAGGCGAAGCCAAATTTACCCAACTGCAAGCAACCACTGAAATGGCTCGACGACATTTGCTGGAAAAAATTCGCCGAGAAGACGTACTGGAAAATCCTGAACACACCCGGCGTTATCTACAAGCACGCTTGCGCGACTACCCTCATGAGGTTTTTGCCTGTTTGTTTCTGGATAACCGCCATCGGGTGATTACATTCGAGGAACTGTTTCAGGGCACAATTAATGGTGCCAGTGTGCACCCAAGGGAAGTCGTGAAAAAAGCGCTGGTCCACAATGCTGCAGCGGTGATTCTGGCCCACAATCACCCCAGTGGTATAGCTGAACCCAGCGAGGCAGATCGCAACATCACCCAGCAACTAGTTAAAGCACTGGCACTGGTGGACATTCGGGTATTGGATCATCTGGTAGTGGGTGACGGGGAAACAGTATCACTGGCGGAACGAGGTTTGATGTAAGGGTCTACTTAAACACTGGGCGTAGTGCAGAAGTAGTGCAGAAACAGTTAAATTTCAGCACTTTTTTTATCTTCTACGGTCGATTCCTCACCTAACCCGGTAGAAACCCAGCGAAAGGCAATGACACTGATATTGTCCGAATCCGGGTAAGCTTCTAACTCTGCCTGTTCGGCCAACTTTTCCACTCCCTGGGTAATAGTGTTCTTTGTCAGCGTTTCAACCATAACCTCATCGCCCAAAGGCCCCCACAAACCATCACTGCAAAGTACGAACATGTCATATTTCTCTAATGGAATTTTGTCGCTAACCGTTGGCACCGGCGGATGGGGCTGAAAACCCACACAGCGGGTAACCAGATTGCGTTGCGGGTGGCTCTTCATTTCAGCTTCACTAATTTTGCCCTTGCGACGCATTTCTTCGACTTTAGAATGATCCACAGTACGTTTGAATAGTTTGCCCCCACGGAACATATAAAGTCGGCTATCACCCACATGAACCCACCAGGCGAACCCGGCTTGAATCAGACACACGACGCAGGTGGTACGTGGCTCAACCGGTGGATTTTGCTTGCTGCCTGCACGAATAATAGCCAGATGAGCATCGGCAACTAATTCCTTGAGGAAACTTTGTGGATCTTCTACTGGAAACTTGCTGCCTTTGAAGCGGCTAACCATATGCTTTACCAACGCTTTGGAGGCGACCTGTCCACCGCGATATCCACCCATGCCATCGGCAACCACCAGCAACACAGCATCACCGGCCTCGGCCACTCCGAGGTCATCTTCATTGACTTTACGATTACCCAGTCGGCTTGTTTGTCCAAATTGATATTTCATTTATAGCGGCTTATTTAGAGTATCAATGACACGATCGAGAATGCTTCCACCACCCTCAACCTCTTTGTTAAAAACTTCCATGAACTCATCCACAGACTGGGGACGTAACATGGGGTCCATTTCCATGGACCAGTCCAGCGCTTCCAGCATCGGCTGCGGATAACGACGCTTGAAAGCTGTCACCGCAGGACGCATTTTATCTTTTTCGACCCTGTCCTTCGCTGCCGTCGGTGCCGAACCTTCCATGCAGGCGCGTATGGTGGCACCCATGGCGTAAATGTCAGTCCATGGCCCCACATAACCACTGAGATCGTATTGTTCAATAGGAGAAAACCCAGGTGTCACTACCTGAGTCACCTGTAGCTTACGACTTGAATTTCGCGGATGTACTGCACCAAAATCCAGCAGCAATGGCATGCCACCCTCACACAGGTGGACGTTGCCGGGTTTGATGTCCAGATGTAAATAACCGGTGTCATGCACCAATTTCATAGCATCCAGAAGCGGTGGAAAAATCGTACGCAGAAGCGTCTCGCTAAGATTGCCTTTATGTTTTTTGATGTAATGTTGCAGGTTTCTCCCGGGACGATATTCCATTGATATATAAGCAGTCCCATTGACCCGGAAAAATTTTATTACGCGTACAATATTGGGGTGTTTTAATTTAACCAGCGCCGTCGCTTCCAGTAAAAACAGGCGCATACCTTCATCAAAATGTTCCTGCTCTTTTTCACCCCTGGGCATCACAAAACCATCATCCAGACGCTGAGCCAGTTTGTTTGGCATGTATTCTTTTATGACAACTTGCTTGTCTGTTTTTTGATCACGCGCCAGATAAACCATGCCAAATCCTCCAGCCTGCAGGGCACTCTCGATCACGTAGTGCTCAAGCTGGGTTCCTTCAGGGAGGATTAACTTAGGATCGATCATGAGGGTTTCAGGGCTTTTTTTTGCCGATATAAAAACAAGCGGATTGGTACCGGTTTTCCAGGCCGGTGATTGGCGTTACTATGCCTCTCAATATTCTGATTCATCGTACTGTTTATTATCAAAAGGGTATCACCATGATTCATAGCATGACCGCCTTCTCCCGCAAGGAG
>JAUVNZ010000387.1 GCA_030599435.1 Gammaproteobacteria bacterium
GGTGCGGCTTATGTTATTGCTGAGGCAATGGATAAAAAGACAGTCACGTTTACTTACTAAATCATATACTAATGCGAACGTTGGATAGCCGATATGCGCCAGGGGACAGACCTTAGGTCTGTCCCCGATACCACTCCCTGCAGGCTTGATGGTCGCGTCCTTGCGACTGACACTCGCGGACTGGCACGATCGGCTATCTTCTGAGCTGTTTGGTTTGTAGGTTGGGTTAGGCGCTTTCTACCGTAACCCAACACTGCTAGACTTACAACTTCGTTGGCTTATGCTTCGAGACTCTGAAAGTTGATTGTTGGGTTACGCTAGCGCTAACCCAAGCTACAATATTTGTTTATAAAGTACCCACATATTTTCCTAAAGAGCCACTAATTAAAACAACACATGTTACCTGATTTAAAATTACCGCCTGGATGCAAACTGGTATTTAGCAATACAGAAATCAGCAGTGCGCTTGATAAGCTCGCAAACAGACTTAATCTACAACTAAAAGGTGAAACCCCCGTGGTGTTATGTGTGATGCAGGGCGGATTAGTGTTTTCCGGGCAGTTGATTCCCCGGCTGGAATGTATGCTGGAAATTGATTATATCCATGCCACACGGTACGACAATCAAACAACAGGCAGTGACCTGGTATGGAAATCCTATCCCGTTACATCGCTGAAAGACCGGACTGTACTGATCATGGATGACATTATTGATGAAGGAAATACATTAAAGTCCATTATTCAATATTGTGAATCGCAGGGCGCAACAAGAATTGTTTCCGCCGTATTATTAAAAAAAATTCATAACCGTTGTCTTGAGCATGACTGTATTAAGACATCTCTCATAGATAATATTGCTCTGACTGTTGAAGATAAATATGTCTTTGGTTTTGGTATGGATCATAATGGTTTGTATCGTCAATTCCATTCAATTTATGCTGTAGAAGAGCCTGCTGTAGACGAGCCAGCTGTGGACGAGCATGCTGTAGACGAGAGTGAAAAATGAAATTAGCAATCATTGGCGGCAGCTTGCTTGGTGAAATTAATGAGTTCACAAGAATCACTGAAGAACGGATAAAAACCCCATTTGGTGAGCCATCAGATATATGTACCACAGGGGAAATAAACAACACCGAAGTGGTTTATATTAACCGCCATGGCAATTCGCACCATATAGCGCCACATCAAATTAACTACCGGGCTAACATGTTTATGCTGAAGATACTCGAAGTGACACATGTTATTGCTGTTACCGCTGTAGGTGGTATTACCGAGGAAATGTCACCCATGCAGTGGGTATTGCCTGACCAAATAATTGATTACACCCACGGGCGTATGCAAACCTATAATGACGCTAATGAAAATGAAGTGAATCATATTGATTTTACTTATCCATTTGATGACGCTTTAAGGAGAAAATTGCAAGAGGCGGTAGCAATGGAAAACATGCAATGTTTAACTCAGGCAACCTATGGTGTAAAACAGGGCCCTCGTTTAGAAACGGCTGCCGAAATAAAACGCATGCAGAGGGATGGTTGTGACATTGTAGGCATGACCGCTATGCCAGAAGCGGCCTTAGCAAGAGAACTGGAAATGGATTATGCCACATTATCACTGGTGGTGAACTGGGCCGCTGGTAAGAGTGGGGCGGATGACCCTGAAGTAATTTCTATGGATGAAATAAAGCAACGTATAACTGACGGTAATGAACAAATTGAAAACGTTATTAAAAACGTAATATCACTTTTTAATCTCTGAGGGTTTAATGCCGCTTACTTAAGCTAGTCTTTATCATGAATAA
>JAUVNZ010000004.1 GCA_030599435.1 Gammaproteobacteria bacterium
GATGGCAGTTTTATCGGCTTTAGTGGCGAGGTTACGATCGAGACAGTTGTAGGAGACATTGATTTCGCCATCATTAAACCACTGGTAATGAGTCGCATTGCTATCATCGAGAATGGTTGTAAAAGGTTTGTGCCAGTCCATTTCGCTGCGTGCAAGATCGGCCCAGAAACCTTCGTGGTCGTCTTCGGCTTTCTGACGCAAGGCGTCGAGTTCTTCACGATTTTTTAATCGGGCCTTGCTGGAAAAATCCTGTGCAGGTTCAAACAGACGGTCTTCTTGCAGCGTTGACTCTAGATTGGCCATGTTTTCTCCCAGTTAACCGAAATTTTTGTACTGTCTTAAACAGAGTTGTTATATACGTTTTGTTTTACGATTTGTTTTAAAAAACAGGCGTACATGGTAGCAAGCGATTACTGGCTCTGAAAGAGGCGTTTCCACCAACGCTTGCGATTGCCGGGAGGTGGCAGGGCATGTTCCAGATCGCAGGGTGGGATCAGGCTTAAGGTCCAGCCTGGTAGTGGCGGGTTATTACTAAAACCACAGGTCACCCCTAAATTGTTGGGATCATAAATTTTAACGAAGGTCGGTTCCTGAGTGTCATCCGCATAAACAATGCCGCAATAGTCTTCTTCATGTTCCTTGCGAAGTAGCTCATTTATCTCTGCAAGAAAGGTGTTCATTTGCTCCGTGGTGAGTGGCGTATCTGGTGGACTTTCACCAATGGCGTAAGCATACCATCCAGCTTCAGAATTTTGTTTTAGTGTTTCCCACAATGTATCCAGTTGTGGCCAGCGCATCATGCTGACGAAGGAGCCACGGAATTGTTCAACAAATGGATCGGACTGTGTCATTAGAATTGGGTCATCAGGTTCAGGTCTGTATGTTTGTGTATAAACTTTTTGTTCAGGTTATCAAGATTAGATTAAATACTAACGGTCATTTGTTTGGGAATTCGTTCCAAATCCCAATTTTTGACCGCCCACTTTAATAGAGTTTCGGGATCGGCGTTTATTACATCTTGATCGGGTTTAAAACCGAGGAATGTTAGTGCTTTTTCCAGCATAACGCCCGGTTGAGTTGTATCTACGGCAGGGGCGTGTGTTTGTTTGCTCAGTTTTTCTCCCTGGGCATTCACGGCAATTGGTAAATGAATATATTGTGGTGTTTTGTAGGTGAGCAGCTTTTGCAGATAAAGATGGTGTGGTGTGGAGTCCAGTAAATCTGTGCCACGTACGATCTCGCTGATTTCCTGAAAGGCATCATCGACGACCACGGCAAGATGATAGGCAAACAGACCGTCAGCCCGTTTTACCACAAAGTCTCCTACTTCAGAATCAAGCTGGATGCCCCGAGTGCCTTGCAAACCATCCAGGAAGCTTACGGTTTCAGAAGTCACTCTTACCCGGGTGGATCGAGCTGTTGCACCTGGTGCGAGACCATTTCGACATGTGCCTGGGTAAATATTGTGAGCAGAGTTAGCCTGGTTTTTATCCTGGCTGCTATTTGTAATAGCGGCTGTATTGGTTGCGATAGATTTGCGTGTACAGGCGCAGGGAAATGTATGCCCATTTTCAGTGAGCTGTAATAACGCATGCTCGTAGGCATCTATTCGCTGGCTTTGGAAGAGTACGGCGTCGTCCCAATGTAGATGAAAAGCCTCCAAAGTCCGCAGTATATCGTCTGCAGCGCCAGGGTCTTCTCGGGGGGGGTCCAGATCTTCCATGCGCACCAGCCATTCACCGCCCTGGCTTTTGGCCTGGCAATAGCTGCCCACGGCTGCAACCAGAGAGCCAAAATGCAGCGGCCCGGTGGGTGATGGAGCAAAGCGACCCTTGTATAATAGGTTCATGTGAGGAACTTTATTGTTAATTTAAGCGTTTATTAACTAGCATTCGATAAAACGGGTACGTATGAAGTTTGTATACCTGATAACACTGCGTATCATTATCTGAATAACGTGTTTAACCAAAAAATGCACCAACAAATTTATTGTAATGATGAGCTATTCACAGAATCGAAATGATAACAAAGGAATAATAACAAATAAGAAGCTCATGCTATTTTAGTTTCGGACGACAATTGTAAGTAGAGATTCATTTTGGGGCTTTTTGTTAGGGGATAGTAACTGTGAAAAATTGGGTTATTGAAGGCGTCATGGAAGACGGCGGTAAGTTTCGACCAAGTGATTGGGTTGAACGTTTATCGGGTGCGCTGGCGAGTTTCGGGCCAGATCATCGATTGAGGTATGGTTCTGTGCGTCCCTTTATTTTTAAAGGACAGAAATGTTTGCTAGTGCAAGAGGCTCTGGAAAAGGAAAATCCGGGTGCATTTGCCTTTGTTAAAGGTTTTGCCTTATCCAATCGTCTGCGGATTTGTGATCTGGAGTCTCAGAAAAAGTAGAGCACGATAACGGGGTAAGGGATAAACCCCCCTTTTTTCCGTACTCTATTTTCCGTATTGTTTTTCGCGAATTTCGTTCAGTGTTTTGCAATCAATACACTGGGTTGCCGTAGGGCGGGCTTCCAGTCTGCGAATACCGACTTCAACACCACATTTTGAGCAGTATCCGTAATCATCAGCATCCAGCGCGATGATTGATTCGTCAATTTTCTTGATCAGCTTGCGTTCCCGGTCCCGCGTACGCAATTCCATGGCAAATTCAGATTCCTGGCTAGCCCTGTCATTGGGGTCAGGGAAGTTTGCTGCATCATCCTGCATGTGATGAACCGTTTCATCCACTTTGTCCATCAATTGCTGCTTCCAGCCATTGAGAATCATGTGAAAGTGCTCGACTTGTGCTGGGTTCATGTATTCCTCACTCTTTTTTTCCCTATATGGAGTGAAGTTGGTGAAGTCCAGGTTGTCAGAAGACCGGCGAGTCACAGCCTTTTTGGCAGCCGGTTTTTTAGCGGAGGTCTTTTTCTTGACCGCGGCCTTTTTAGTCGTGGTTTTTTTGGTTACGGCTTTCTTTTTTGGCGCTGCTTTTTTAGCAACAGCCTTTTTCTTTACGGCTGACTTTTTAGCCGGGGTTTTTTTGGCTACGGCTTTCTTTTTTGGTGCTGCCTTTTTCTTTACGGCCATCTAACTGCTCCTGCTACGCACGTACATTAAAATTCAGGGCGCGTTTATAGCAAAATTGGGTAAATAGCGCAATAAGGTGGTTTAGGTCAGCGGCAAAAATAGCGACAAAATCAGTAGCCATAAAGCGCTAAATTAGGCACATACCTCTCTAACAGGCAGGCGGTGTACCGGGATGCCGCATATTCGGGTATTCATAACAATATCCCTTTAATTTAGGATCTTAGCGTTTCCTTTTGCCCCTGATTGGCGTAAAATGCGCCGCTCTCATCGAGACAGCAAGTCCAAATCAGGGTGTACGAGAATTTGAATACCCTGGAACTAGTCGCTCGGTGGTGACATCGAATAATTAATCAGATTTTAGAGAAGGAATTGATATAAATGGTAACCATTCGTTTATCGCGTGGCGGTGCTAAAAAGCGCCCTTTCTACCACATCGTTGTGACTGATAGCCGCAACAAACGTGACGGTCGTTTTATCGAACGACTGGGCTTTTTTAATCCTGGCGCTAAAGGTGCTGAAGAGCCATTACGCATTGACCGTGACCGTGTAGATCATTGGGTATCCAAGGGCGCCAAGCCTTCCGATCGCGTTTCCAGCCTGCTTAAGAAAAGCGCTGCTGCTTAATAGCCAGTGCTATTAGCTGACCCAGGTAGAGTCTGGGTCTAGCCAGTTGGCCCAGGGTTTAGCTGGTTAGTTAAAGGCCCAGCCGGTCCAGACTGGGTAATCAATGGTTTAACCA
Organism: Gammaproteobacteria bacterium; assembly: GCA_030599435.1. The sequence goes on from JAUVNZ010000004.1 coordinate 3,821, forward strand.
ACCAACAGCATGTCTCCAAAAATTTCAGCAAAAGAACCCGTATACATCACGGTTGGCAAGACTGGGGCGCCTTATGGCGTCCGTGGTTGGGTGAAAGTGCAATCTTTTACTGAATCAGCTGAAAACTTACTCGATTATGAACCCTGGTACGTAGAATCTGGAGATTCGTCGGCATGGGTTGAAGCCGCAGTGGTGGAGGCAAAAATCCACGGCAAGGGAATCATTGCCAAATTTGAAGGATGTGATGATCGTGATGCCGCCCTTCAGATGGGTGGTTTGGAAATCGCCATTCAGAGGGATCAGCTACCCAAGCCTGAGGCAGGCGAATATTACTGGATTGACCTCGAAGGCCTGGAAGTGAAAACGCTGGATGATGTCTTACTTGGCAAGGTGGATCACATAGAGGCCACCGGCGCCAATGATGTATTGGTGGTGAAAGGCGAACGTGAGCGATTGATACCCTATGTGTTAGATCACATTGTCCATGAAGTCGATTTAGATGCAGGTTTCATGCGGGTCGACTGGGATCCAGACTTTGACTAATACAGTAAGTCAGGGCTGAGTAGGACAACATACGAATATGCAAATAAACGTAATCACGCTTTTCCCTGAGATGCTGGATGCGGTGAGCTGCTCAGGTATTACCGGACGCGCTGTCGATCAGGGTCTGGTCAACATTCAACACTGGAACCCGCGGGATTACGCCACAGACAAGCATCGCACAGTGGATGATCGGCCTTATGGCGGTGGACCGGGCATGGTGATGATGGTGGAACCCTTGAGGACAGCCATTCGCAAGGCCCAAGAGCAGGCACCACAGGGCGCTCCGGTGATTCATTTGTCACCACAGGGGCGGAAACTGGATCAGGCAGGATTGCGCGAGCTGGCCAATTTACCCGGTTTGATACTGGTGGCTGGTCGCTATGAAGGGGTTGATGAACGCCTTATTGAGACTGAGATCGATCAGGAATGGTCTATCGGTGACTATGTTATTAGTGGCGGAGAACTGGCCGCCATGGTGCTTATCGACGGGGTGACACGATTGTTACCAGGCGTGCTGGGGCATGAAGATTCAGCAGATCAGGACTCATTTTCTGAGGGCCTGCTGGATTACCCTCATTACACGCGGCCAGAAGAGATTGATGGTTTGGAAGTGCCAGAGGTATTGCGGGGCGGTGATCACAAAGCGATCCAGCGTTGGCGACAGAAGCAGGCCCTGGGCCGTACCTGGTTGCGACGACCAGATTTATTGAAAAAGCGGGATCTGGATGAGTTTGAGCAGCAATTACTGGACGAATTCATCCACGAGCAAGAGGGTAAGTAGATATTGGTGTTTTCACTTTATTAAGGGAAGGGCGCTACTTTTTATTACAGGCACCCTTTATTACAAGCGCCATTAGGGGTAGAATGCGCCGCACTTTCGTTGGATAGACCCCAATGAACCGAATTGATTGGAGCAGGACATGAGTAACATTATTGAAGAACTCGAAGCAGAACAAATGAGCAAGAAAATCCCCGAATTTGGCTCGGGCGATACCGTTGTTGTACAGGTGAAGATCAAAGAAGGCGATCGTGAGCGGTTGCAGGCTTTTGAAGGTGTTGTAATTGCCAAGCGTAATCGTGGCCTGAACTCTTCTTTCACCGTAAGAAAAATTTCCCATGGTGAAGGCGTGGAGCGTGTGTTCCAGACATACAGCCCGCTGGTGAGTGAAATTAAAGTGAAGCGCCGTGGTGATGTACGCCGCGCCAAGCTGTACCATCTACGAGGTTTGCAGGGTAAGGCAGCACGTATTAAAGAGAAGCTGTAAGGGTTTCTACCGCAAAACTTTTTAAAAAAAGCCCGGTTTTTACCGGGCTTTTTTTTGGCGGCTTTTCTGGTCAGAATGGGTCAGAATAGAACCCATGAGCACACATCAATCCATTCATTCTGTAGACCATCAGTCGGGCACTCTGGCTGACTCTCTTGTGAACTATAGTGCCGTTGTACCTTTTTCTATCACTGGTTCTGGAAGTGCTAATCTGAGTCTGGCCATCACCACCACAGACAGGGGATTGGCCGGTGTTGATTATGTTCACGACCTTCCTGCTCAGCAGCCTATAGACAAAATATCGGAAGAGGTTATTCGCCAGTTGGAAAACTATTTTGAGAATCCACAGTGGCATTTTGATCTACCGCTAGACCTTACCGGAACGCAATTTCAGCAACGCCTCTGGCAGACACTGAATAAGGTGCCCCCTGGCACTGCTGATACCTACGGCAAGCTGGCCCATCAATTAAGCAGTGGTGCACAGGCCGTGGGTCAGGCCTGTCGTCGCAACCCTGTGCCCGTTGTCGTGCCATGCCATCGTATTGTTTCTCGTCAGGGTATGGGTGGTTATGCCGGTGAGATCGATGGGGAAAAAATGGCGATCAAACGAGCTTTGTTGGCACATGAAGGTTATCCGGGTGCCTGATCTCACCGAGATCGATCGTTTTCTTGATGGCTTATGGATGGAGCGGGGCTTGAGCCAGAACACCCTGGCAGCCTATCGTCAGGATTTAACTGGTTTTGCCCTGTGGTTGAGTAACAAGGAGTTAGATAAAAAGCGGTCGGCTAAAAAAGATGGCAATGGATTATTGTCAGCGCAGCGAGAAAATTTGCTGGCTTACCTGGCCAGTCGAGTAGAATCTGGTTCTAAACCCCGAAGCACAGCGCGATTATTGTCGAGTCTGCGACGTTTTTATCAACACGCATTACGCGAGGGATGGGTTCAAGTTGATCCCAGTGATCGCATTGATGCCCCCAAAGTAGGTCGCTCTTTGCCCAAGGCGTTAACGGAAGATGAGATTGAATCTCTGATCAATGCGCCTGATGAAAGCACAGCACTGGGTTTACGTGACCGGGCAATGCTGGAATTGTTGTATGCCACGGGCTTGCGAGTGTCAGAATTGATTGGCTTGCGTATGCTGCAGGTTAATCTTCGCCAGGGTGTGGTGCGAACACTGGGTAAGGGAAATAAGGAACGTCTTGTGCCGATGGGAGAAACCGCAGCCCACTGGGTAGAAAACTATCTGCAAGACGGTCGGCCCGATTTGCTCAAGGGGCGAGAAAGTGAACATTTGTTTCTGACCCAGCGTGGAGCACCTATGTCGCGCCAGGCTTTTTGGTATGTCATCAAACGACATGCTCAAAGTGCGGGTATTCATAAAGCTTTATCACCCCATACTCTGCGCCATAGTTTTGCAACGCACTTGCTGAATCACGGTGCCGATTTGCGTGTGGTACAAATGCTTCTTGGGCACAGTGACTTGTCCACCACACAAATTTATACTCACGTAGCACGGGAACGGCTCAAGAGTTTGCACTCCGAACATCATCCGCGCGGGTAACGTTCTATAAAAACAGTTTTGTCATCAGTTTTGTAATAGGGCAGGACAGGAAAAGAGAGGTTTTGTTATGCCATCATTCGACGTGGTTTCAGAGGTCGATATGCACGAATTATCCAATGCTGTGGATCAGGCTAATCGAGAAGTCGCTACACGATATGATTTCAAAGGTTCAGATGCCAAATTTGAGCAATCAGGCACGGAACTGACCCTCTCAGGAGGGGGTGATTTTCAATTACAACAAATGATGGATATTTTGCAGAAAAAGATGGTCAAACGGGGTGTGGATATTGGCAGCCTTGACGTGGGTAAGGTTGAAACCACCAATTTTGTGGCTCGGCAGAAGGTGATGGTGCGCCAGGGAATTGATAAAGAAATGGCGAAAAAAGTCGTTAAGTTAATCAAGGAAACTAAGCTAAAAGTGCAGTCTTCCATACAGGGAGAGCAGGTGAGAGTGACCGGTAAAAAACGAGATGACCTGCAAAATGTGATGGCTTTTTTGAAAGAACAGAAACTTGGATTGCCATTGCAGTACACAAATTTCAGAGACTAGTGGTTTCATACACTAAACCATATATTCTAAACACGTTATTAAATTAAGTGTGATCTAGAGGTAATAAATGTTTAAGCAAAAGTTAAAAGGTGTTGTTATTCTTGGTATGTTCTTTGTAACGATATGGGGATTTAGTATCTCTGTTGTTGCAGACGAAAGCTCTGATAAAAAGAATGATCTTGCGCAAGTCACGAAAGTGTTAAATGCGTTGATGCCAAATGCAAAGGTCGACAGTATTGCAGACTCTGTGATGCCAGGCATATACGAAGCTGTTTTTGGCCCACAGGTTATTTATATTTCAAAAAATGGTCGTTACATCTTAGAGGGCGATCTTTTTGATTTAACTACGCGTACGAATTTAACAGAGGGTAAACGTCGCGTCGGTCGTGCAAAAGTGGTTAAAAATTTAGACGAAAAAGCTATGGTTGTATTTTCACCAAAGAAAGTTAAATATACTATTACCGCTTTTACAGATATCGATTGCGGTTATTGTCGCAAGATGCATAAACAGATGGCGGACTATAACAAGTTAGGAATCGAGTTTCGTTATCTGGCATATCCTCGTTCAGGTAAAGGTTCACCTTCGTATTTAAAAGCCCTGTCGGTGTGGTGCGCAAAAGATCCTCAGGAGGCGATGAGTTTTGCCAAAGGTGGGGCAAAACTTGAACAGATCCAGGCTATTGCACAGGTAAAGGGAAAAGACTGTAAAAACGATATTTTGAATCATATGGCCGCAGCAAGACAGGTGGGTGTTACGGGCACTCCTACGTTGGTGTTTGATAATGGTCAGGTAGCTCCTGGTTATGTAGAACCCAAACGTTTGATCCAGATTTTAGATCAGATGAAGAAAAGCTAAATCAGGCTCAAATATTAACCATTTTAAGGCGCCAACAATGTTGTTGGCGCCTTATTTCTTTATATCTTCTTGTTTCTTATAGATTTCCATTGTTGGTCATTGTGAACTGTAGTTGCGCACTATAGCGGTGGAACCTCAATAGTGTTTTGACGTTTTAGCTAAACGGGTTATACCGACACATAATAATTGTGATTTGGTCGGTGTTTTTTCTCATTTGTTGTCCTATAACATGGTTGCAGGAAGCGTGTGTTCCATTGATGCGTTTGCCCGCAGTATTTTGTTAAAACTAGGAGGTCAGCATGTCGTTCATGGATATCTATATGATAGTGCCCAGTGCTTTTGCGTCAGGCATGATTTGGTTCGTGCTAATGGCAGTATTTTTATACATTGCCAGAGAACCAGCACACAAGGCTATCACTTCATTTAGTCGAGTTGTGCACAACGGCATGAGGTTTTCCGCTAGGGCGGTGGCACGTTCAGAGCAGCGTATGTTGCAGCGTAATAAGGATGTATTGCTGGCACAGGGGCGCGAAGCATCAGAACGCATAATTAGTCGCGAGTTTGAGCGAATCGATGCTGCCGTGCGTCGTGATCTTGCTGAGCATCCAGCATTGCAGAGACGTTTAAGCGAAGAAATCACCCACATCGATGAAGATTATCAGGCCAGTGCTGAAGTGCCTCCGGCGCCACCTGGCTGGATTGCGGCTGTGGAAGCCGTTGCCAAAATCCCAGCGAGTGGTGACCCCGTTGTTAGTAATATCCTTGAGGATATTCATGGCTCACTGGAAAAAGCCAGTGATGACGCGATGGAGCATTGTCGTGAGTCCAGTCGTAAACGCCATAAAATTCTTAATAAGATGATGCCTTACTGGCGCAAGGTCGATAAAGATTTGAAAAAAGTTGATAAAAATATGGAAAGCTTATTAAAACGCAGTAAGGCTATTGATCGTCACATGGATGAGTACGAAGATATTTCAAAAAAGACTGATCACGCGATTCGTATGTTGTCTTCATCATCTATGACCCAATTTTTTATTTCAGGATTTGTTTTGGCAATAGCGATTGGTGGTGCGGTTATTAACTTCAATTTAATTGCTACACCTATGTCAGAAATGGTGGGTGGCACTGCTCGCATCATGGGTTTCCCCATTGCGAATATTGCAGCCATGGTGATTATTCTGGTTGAAATCGCGATGGGTTTGTTTTTGATGGAGGCCCTGCGGATAACGCGTTTGTTTCCCGTTATCGGCGCTCTGGATGATAAGCTGCGACGAGTAATTCTGTGGTCAGCCTTCATATTTTTATTCTCGCTTGCAGGTATCGAAGCCGGCCTCGCTTACATGCGCGAACTTTTGATGCAGGACGCCGCAGCAACTCGCGCATTACTGAGAGCTGATGGTGCTACTGAGATTGTTCAGAATTCTCATTTATGGATAACAACGGCGGCACAAATGGGTATGGGTTTCATTCTGCCATTTGCCTTGACCTTTGTAGCAATACCGCTTGAGTCATTTGTACACTCCATGCGCACGGTGTTGGGCGTGGTGGCTGTTTCCTTCCTTCGGTCTCTTGTGTGGTTGCTGCGATTAATTGGTACTTCCGTCCGGTTTTCAGGCCGTATGCTAATAAATGTTTATGACCTGCTTATTTTCGCCCCATTGTGGTTGGAGCAGGTAATAAAAACAAAATCTGGCAAAAGTTCGAATGACGTAAACCATCATAATGATGGAACATTGATGAGTGGGGAATTGTAAAATGGAAAAGTATACGAGATTAATTTTACTTTTATTGTTAGCAGTAGTTATTTTACCGGGTTGTTCGTCAGAAAAATCGATACCACCGACACGTGGTGTTTATATGTTAATGGATACTTCGGGCACCTATACGAAGGAGCTTGAGCAGGCCCAGCGAGTGATAAATTTTACTTTGTCTGACCTGAAGCCAGGTGATTCTTTTGCAGTGGCACGGATTGATACGGGTAGTTTTAGTGAGAAAGATATTATCACCAAAGTCACTTTTGATGATCGTCCAAGTGCAAGTAATGAACAAAAGCGTGTTTTTCAGGCAAATATTAATAATTTCCTAAAAAAGGTCAAAGGAAGTTCGCACACAGATATTACTGGTGGCATTTTACAGGCTATTGAGTATTTAAACGAAACTGGTGCAGGGCACAAAATCATTCTGGTCTTTTCTGACCTTAAGGAAGAACTCCGTGAAGGTTATGTCAGAGAGGGCATCGCATTGCCACTGAGTGGTTACAAAGTTATAGCGTTGAATGTGACGAAGCTACGAGCTGACAATATTGATCCGCGCAAATACCTTAATCGTGTGGATGGCTGGAAGCAGCGCGTCGAATCAGGTGGCGGCGAATGGAAAGTCGTCAATGATCTTGAGCGCCTGGAAATGATGTTGGCCATCTAACGGCTGAACTTTTTTGATGGGGTAGTCGTTAGTATGGTTGTTATACCAGTTGTCAGGTTTGTATCGGCACTAATTGTAGTTTATGTGTTAATAACAAAAATCCACGTACAGTTTTGTCTGGCCATAATTGTTTCGCTCCCTGGCAATACAGATTTATCTGAGGACGATAAGTTTCTACGAGTGTAGCTGTTTGTTCAGGCGTAGTCAGGCGGTGAGTTTTGTAGTCGATAATAAATACTTCGTTTTCCTTGATAACCACACGGTCTATGATTCCATAAACCATTTGTTCTGTTTTTTCCTTTGTCTGCACGTACTGAACAGGCGCTTCATTGTAGGCGGACAGGTATTGGTCGGCTTCAAAAAAATGTGAGAACTCTGGGTGGCTAAATACGGCCTGCGCTTCCTTAAGCCATTGGTTAAGCTCCCTGGTAAAGGCTGTCACAGCTTCTTTTCCTTGATAGCTTATTCCAAGCTCATTGCTGATTCGTTTTAGTAGTGTTTCGTCGCCACTTTCTCTGTTGTCATCTCCACACAATATTTGTAAACAGCGATGTATAAAAATACCGCGTGTTCGAGATTCATTTGGGAATAATATTGATTCTTGTTTTTGATTATCAGGCGATAATTGTTTAAGAGGTCTTTCATGATAGCTTGGGGCGATAATGATTTCTCGTTCCCGCGTTGGGAGAGGCTTGCTAAGCAAAGGGTCAATGTTGGTTGGTGGTGCGTCTACCTTTGAAACTATCACACTCGTTTCAGGATAGTTGCCGGATTCAACAATCACTGAATTATCCAGGCTGGTTTCGTGGTATTGGTCTGTAATCAACCCATACCAGCCTAAATCGTTAGCTTTCTTAGGGCGGCATCCAGAAATAAAGAGCAACTGCTTAGCGCGAGTGACGGCAACATACAGTAAGTTGGCATTTTCGCATGTCTCAGCCCGTGCATTTCGGTCAAGGACTGATTTTGTGAAATCATCAAGGTTTTCTTTTTTTCCAGTTAATAAAATACTCTCTGGACGTTCGGACTGAGTAGGCCAATCCACAATTGCCTGGTAGGCATTTTTGTTTTGACCTGAGGTGGTTGCATCTGCCAAAAATATAACGGGTGCTTCCAGTCCTTTAGAGGCATGAATGGTCATGATTCTAACTTGTGAATCAGACTGCATCGGTGTGCCTTCATCTGGAGCATCATGTTCCTGTTGCCGAAGTAATTTTAGCCGCGCTACAAAACGGCCAATCGTTGGGTAACGTCCACTATCTACTTCCAGTGCAAGCTCAATAAAACGAGTCAGGTTGGCCGCAACGCGATGCTGCAAATGTGGTGGATAGGCTGCATGATAACGATTCATTACATCACCATCAGAGTAAATGTGGTCGAGCAAATCATGTACTGGCATTTTCCCTGCTAGCTCCTGCCATTTCACTAGTAGGGTATATGCACGGGTTAACGCAGAATTAGATGGTTCAATACTATTTTCTTTTGATGCAAGTACGGACAATCTCTGCATCCAGCTGCCATCTTTTTCCTGGGCAAGTCTGATCAGGTCTTCATGACTGCAATTAAACAAAGGAGAACGTAACAAGCTGGCTAAGGCTAAATTGTTGAAAGGGGCAATTAGCAATTCCAGTAGATAAACAAGATCGCGAGCTTCCTGGCTTTCTAACAAAGCGCCACGATTAGCACCAATATAGGGGATTTTGAGTTCACGTAACGCTTGTTCGTAATCAGCAGCATGGGTGCGATTGCGTACTAAAATAATTATGTCGTTGTAATCGATCGGACGTGCAGACCCGGCAGCACCAATAAGTGTTTCATCTTTTATCATTTCCCGAATACGCTCTGCAATCAAACGACCTTCTTCCAGATGTCGCTGGTCCAGCTCGATGATTCGGGGGCTTTGTAAAGGATTTCGTAAATCAAATAGGGTATCAACAGCATCATCATCTGGATCGCTGTCTTGCTCGGGATTTTGTTCAAGGTCTTGTTCAGAGACCTGTTCAATAAGAGGAAGAAGCTCCACACGTCCCCATAAATCAGGATGGTGGGTTGTATGTATTGAAAATTGTGTCAACTGTTCATGTAAGGGCCCATTACCAAAAACCTGGTTGACGAATTTCATGATGGCATCGGCAGATCGCCAGGAAACATCCAGAGGTTGTGAAACAGCGTGTAAATTTGATTTCAACCAGGATTGAGCTGTATCAAACAGTTCTGGATCTGCGCGACGAAAACGATAAATGGATTGCTTGTTATCGCCTACCAGAAAAACGCTGCGTCCACGTTCATCTTCACCAGCGGCCAGTTCTTGTAACAACGGCAGTATCAAGCGCCACTGGGTTGGATTGGTATCCTGGAATTCATCTACAAGGAGATGATCGATACGTTGATCGAGTTTGTATTGAATCCAGTGAACATTGTCACCCTGGTTTAATAATAAATAGGCACGCCATTCCAGATCTGAGAAATCAAGTAAACGTTGTTCAGCTTTCAGAAGTTGGAAGTGCTTCAGTAATTGGTTACCCGCGTTATACCATGCGATATTCCGTCGTAAAGCCTCCTGAGCAAAAATTATTTTTCGTGTTCCTTCAATGACAGAACAAACAAGATCATGTATTTCCAGAAATCGTTGTTGTCCAGCTTCGCCCATAGATTTTGCTTGTGCTTTACTTTCTTTACGTTTTTGCGGTTCACCTTTTTGGGTTAGAAATGATTTTTTGATAGCCTGGAAACGATCGAATCCATCGTTAGAAGACTCCTGGGCAATCGATAGCATTTCCAGTGCTTGATCATTTTTCTTACCTGGATGTTTCTGGAGTAATGAAACAAATTCTTTTAATGAATCAAGTATTGAAAGCGAGAAAAACTCCGCTTCGGGTTTGTCGCTAAGTGAAACGTTGAGCTGGGAAGAGAGAGTTTCTATAGCAAACAGTAAAGGGTCGTTGTTTTCTTTTCCTTGTATATCCGCCTGTTGTTCAGGCTCTTTTTCAGTAAAGGCCCACCAGTCACTACGGTGATCAAGGAAGCTGTTTAAAGCTGTGATGGTATTTGCTAAACCCCCGCAGGATTCAAGTAATATTTCCATCGCCTGTGATATGTCGCTATTGGGTTTATTGCTGGCATCGGTAGATAAGGCATTCCAGGCAATTTTTCTTTCGTCTGCGGTAGTTTCCAGCAGTTCAAAGCCCGGTGCGATGTCCGCTTCTAGTGGAAAACGACGTAATATATCCTGACAAAAAGAATGGAAGGTGGTGGTGCGGACAGTGTGTGGATTACTGAGTAGAGTTTCGTAAAGTGTTCGTGCGTGTTGAAGTGATTCTTCGTCAGTCGCTGCACCCATTTCAGACAGTTGATTAATGAGTTCCTGTTCTGAACATTGAGCCATGTCGAGCAAACGAGCATTCAGGCGTGTTTGCATTTCTGCAGCTGCTTTGCGTGTAAAGGTAACGGCAAGTATGCCGTCGGGCCTGGTGCCAGAAAGCAATAGTCGAATTAGACGGGTAACCAGAAGCCAGGTTTTGCCAGTTCCCGCTGATGCGCTAACCGAGGCACTAACACGAGGATTTGTAGAGGGTAATTTTTTTGTTTTGCTTGTTTCGAGAGTGGCTGTTTTTGACATAGCTGTGTACTTTACCAGCAACAGCCGTTAAGGGGGGAGTTGGAGGATTTTGCCTAATTTGGAGGAGTGTTAGGTAAAATTTTGAAAAATGTTTAAAAAATTTACAGTTTTATATATATAGGTTTTAGTGATTTTTATATAAGTTTCGTTTGTATGACGTTGTTTATAGGGAGGAAAAAAGGATTTATAACCTCTAAAAACCCAATAAAGTGTATGTAAAATAACACTTTAGCGTACTTGCCAGAGCTTATTGCTCTGGTATTATGTACCCAGATTCCAGTTTTGATATGTATTACATGACTCAGGTTATGTATTACAGAACAAATCATGGAAGACCTCACGGACGACCTTAGGATTATTGGTCAAAGGAATGATGCAGTCAGGATTGGCTGGTATGGAGGTAAAGAAGGCGACCACGGGACGGGTCGCCTTCACTCGTTTAGGGCCCAAGTGTTTAGAGCCCAGGATAATTTAATCGTGTTGCTCATCCAGCCAGGTTTCATGGCGACATACACCAGACATCTGACACCAGTTACAGGTTTTTTCATCTCCCCACGCCGTCATCGTCTCACCTGACTGAATACCATTAATCAGTTCGGCCAGTCGGCCGCCAACCCGTTGGCTAAGTTCATTGAGGGTATCTTTTTCAAGCAATGTTTTTGTTTGCACTTTATTTTGGTCCAGCGATACATATTCCACACGCGAAGCAGATTGCTTTAGTGCTTGCTCGGCGAGCAGTGCATAAAAAGGCAACTGTATAGACTCACCCTGTAATACATCTTCTTCTCCAGCCACGCCGCCCGTCTTGTAATCGATTATGGAAATATCTGCTTCTGCTTCATTGTTATTTGAACTGATATCAACCCGGTCAAGACGTCCTCGTAGAGTTAAATCTACTCCTGCAAGTTTTACTTCAACATTAGTTTCCGTTGATTTAACTCGCCATGATTGCTGGCGTTCTATTTGCCAGTCGATGTATGGAGAGATGAGTTCCTGCCAGCGTTTTAACCAGCCACGATGTAAAAAATTATCTTCCAGATCACATGCAAACACCGCTTTGGCAATGGAAGATAAAAAACGAATGGCATCTTCACGGTGTTCGTTATTGAGTGGTTGAGTATATGGGCCGGGTAAATCTTGTGCACCTGAGTGAAAAGCATGTAAGCACAAATGTACGCGTTCTCCGTAGTCAGATTTTTCCAGCATTTCGCGAATTGTTTCGGGCGGTTCAAGGCCAAGGCAGCGGGCAGCGAAAAATTGATACGGACAATTTATCAGTTGTTGGTATGCGCTGGCGGATAGTGTTTCGGGTGTTAGGCTGGAATCAATTTGCACAGTCGGGTTTGCGGGAATTGCCTGTGGTAGCGGTGCTGAAGTATTGGTAACAATGGTTTCCGGTTTAGCAACAAGTCCAGTTAATGTTTTATTAATAAGATTGTTATCGTAAGCGATGGTGTGAAATGACTGTATTCGTTCCAGCCAGGGTGAGCACACAACATCTTCACCGTTTTGTTCGGTGCAGCGGGTGATTACAATGTTTGGCGATGATTCCAGTAAACAACGAAATTGATAAAAATGCTGTGATAGCTGTTCAGACTGGCTTGTAAGACCAAGCGCCTGCCGCACTCCATCGTTGAAAAAAGGTGACTGGTTAATTTTCCCTGGCAAATATTCTGATTCTGCGCCAGCGATAATCAGGGCGTCAAATTGACACAGTGAACTTTGTGATAAACTCATTAATTGAACATGATTGTTATGTGTGTTTGGCTGGAAATTGAAACATTCCAGGGTTCGCCCCAGCCAATTACGAAATTCTGACCAGTTCAGTTTGAGGGAGCTGCCTGATGCTGCAGTCTGCAATTGCTGTATCTCGTCCAATATATCCCGACCCGCATCATCTTTTGAAAATGAATTAGTCAGGCCGAGCATTGTTAGACTTTCGTTAAGCGCATCTATTATTTTTTTGGGCGAATAGGCTTTGCTCGTTTTGTTAGTATTTTCTAACGTTTTATTACCAAGAAAGGGCAGCAGAGGTTTGGCTGCTGCAGCGACAATGTCTAATAGGGGGTAAATGTTATTGTATTCAGCAGCCATCTCCGCAGGTAAACGATTTTGTCGAAACTGAGTGTGTTGGTGATAGCGCTTCAGGTTGCTGCCGACATTCTCTTTTAGGATGACACTTTTCTCGAAGCGATAAATCGTTGCGAGTAAATTTTCGCGATCCTGGCCAGTATTTTCATGGGTGAAAAGTTCTTTTGGCTGGAAGAAGGGTGATTTCAGTAAGTCCAGTAACGGTTGGTAAGCAAAATCTTCTTCAACTGCTTCAAGCCAGCGTTCCAGTGTTGCTGCTGCGCTGGTAGTTGATAAGGCCCAGCCAGCCGCATCCTGTAGTTCAATACCTGAGCGTTCCAGTAAGGCTCGAACTCGACGCGCGAGGCGCCGATTTTCAGTAACAATGCCTATTTTATGTTTGCCTTCAAGCCACCATTGACGTGCTTGCAAGTCTATTGCCAGCGCCTCTTGCTCGGCACTTTTGGCCTCGTATAAAGAGAGCCGTGATGTTACTGGGCTGGAAGGAAATTCTTTCGCGAATTGTTTTGCACGGTCTTGTAACGTTTCGCCAGTCGTGTCAAAAATACTATTAAGGCAAAAGCCATAATCATCAACAGCTTCAGGAAATTCGATTGTACCATTTGTTTTTTCGGCTGTTGTTTCGGCTGTAATTTCAGAAAGGGAATTGAGAAGTTGTCGTGTGGCACAGTCCGGATGGTAGTCGATTGAATCACTGGGTGGTGTTGAGCACTGTAGCCACAAGGAAGTCTTACCCTGAGTAATGAATGATTTAAGCCAGGCGGTTTCGGCAGGAGATAATTGGCTAAATCCAGCCAGGTAAAATGTTTGATCTGGTTGTATGTGTTGCCGGCTATTCGTTAATTTTTCTAAATAACTGGTGTGCCGATCAGTAATACCTTCATCCTGCATTTGTTGTTGCCATGCTTGCCATAACGTGTGTACCAGAAGGGCTTCTCCTGCCAGGCCGTCAGCTTTTGTATCTGTGCCGTTTGTACCAGTGTCGTCAGGTTTTTTACTTAAGCTGCTTGGATCATTGTCTGCTTCATACGCATCACCTAATTGCTGTAAGAAATCTTCGAAATTATTGGGTAAACGGATCTGACGTTCATTTAGATCGTCAAATAATTCCAGCAAACTGTCTGCGAATGTCCACGGGCTTGCTTTCCCATAAAGATATTTATGTTTTTTTAGTGCTTCTACTAACATTAATTCCCGTTGATGTTCCGTTAAAACGGGTAGAGAACAATATGATAGTCGCGAAACCCAATTGGGAAGAGTATCTATTTCTGGGCCGAGTAATGCAGAAAAACCGAGTGTTTGCGCGTTAATGTATAAATGTTTCCGGAGTTGTATCGCGGCCTGTGATGAAGGTAGTAGTACAGTGATATCGACCAGATTTGGGAGATTATTTTTATGCTCATTAATAATGTGTGAAGCAAGCTCTGCAAGACAATCTTGCCCGTAGGCAAAAAGGTGCATGGGATTGCTTTTGTTAATTTTAGTGTTAACAGGCGCAGGCATGTTTTTACTTTGTATCGATAGCAGATGGGTCGATGTTATTCATACCCAAAGTATTGCCTGATAATCAACGTTCAAGGTGTTGGAGTTTGTTGGGTTTGCCTTCCCATTCTTTAGCATCTGCGGGCGCATCTTTCATTTCGGTTATAACTGGCCAGTTTTGAGATAGTTCTGCGTTCAAGGCTAAAAACTTTTCCTGGTCGGCTGGCAAATCGTCTTCAAGAAATATTGCCTGGATAGGGCATTCAGGTTCACAAAGAGTACAGTCAATACATTCTTCAGGGTCGATTACCAGAAAATTTGGCCCTTCGTGAAAACAATCCACTGGACAAACTTCGACGCAGTCGGTGTATTTACATTTGATGCAATCTTCCGTAACAACGTAAGTCATATTTTTGTTTCCTGGATCATTTTTTCGTCAATTTGTTAAGTTGATAGAGTAAATCTAATGCTTCGCGTGGCGTAAGGTTGTCAGGGTTGATTTCTTTTAAACTTTTAAGTGCTGGGTGGTTTTCTTCAGGTGTTTGTGTTGGTTCAGGCTCTGGTTCAGAAAACAAAGAAAATTGCTCAATGGATTCATTCGTTGGCGAGTCAGCGCTTTGTTTTTCCAGTTGTAACAATCTGTATTGCGCGCGTTTTATTACCCCAGATGGCACGCCTGCAAGTGCGGCGACCTGTAAGCCGTAACTCTGGTTTGCCGGACCTTCTTTTACAGTATGCATGAAAACAATTCCATTGCCATGTTCTACAGCATCGAGGTGAACATTAGTTACATTAGGCAATGTTTCCGGCAGGGTGGTGAGTTCAAAGTAATGGGTAGCAAATAAAGTGAAGGCCTTCACTTCGCAGGCCAGTTGTTCGGCGCAGGCCCATGCTAACGACAAACCATCGAAGGTGCTGGTGCCGCGACCAACTTCGTCCATGAGCACTAAACTCTGTTCGGTGGCGTTATGCAGTATGTTCGCGGTTTCTGTCATTTCTACCATAAACGTTGAACGGCCACCGGCCAGATCATCAGAGGCACCGATGCGGGTAAAAATACGATCAATCGGACCAATTTGTGCGCTACGTGCCGGTACAAAGCTGCCCACATAGGCGAGTAGGGTTATCAACGCAGTCTGTCGCATGTAAGTGGACTTACCGCCCATGTTGGGACCGGTGATAATTAGCATGCGGCGTGTTTCATCGAAGTGCACATCGTTGGCAATGAACGGATCTGTCATTACCTGTTCAACCACAGGATGACGGCCACCTTCAATGTGTAATCCAGGTGTGCTGACTAATTCCGGTTGGCACAAATCCAGAGTGTCGGCACGCTCGGCGAGATTAGCCAGAGCATCCAGTTCAGCCAGTGCGCTGGCACTATCTTGCAGGGCAGGTAATACATCGGCTAGCTTGTCGAAGAGTTTATTATAAAGCGCTTTTTCACGGGCAAGTGCGCGTTCCTTTGCGCTCAATGCTTTGTCTTCAAATGCTTTGAGCTCGGGCGTAATGTAACGTTCAGCACCTTTGAGTGTTTGTCTACGAACGTAGTCATCGGGTGCATTTTCAGACTGCAGCTTGCTGATTTCGATGTAATAACCGTGCACACGGTTGTAAGCAACTTTGAGTGTGCTGATGCCGGTACGTTCTCGCTCGCGAGTTTCCAGGTCCAGTAAATATTGTCCGGCATTATCTTTAATAGCGCGCAACTCATCGAGTTCATTGTCATAACCCGGTGCAATCACGCCACCATCCCGGATCAACATGGGCGGCACATCGATAATGGCTCGCGTTAATAGTTCATGCTCGCCTGGGTATTCACCAATTGTGTTATGCAGTGTTTCGAGTAAGGCACAATCTAAGCCGATAAAAATTCCAGTGAGCGCAGTACGAAGATTGGGCAAACGTTCCAGAGTATCTCGTAGTTGGGAAAAATCTCGTGGCCGTGCACTGCCGATTGCAATACGCGCCAGAATACGTTCGACATCACCGATGTTTCGCAGGATATCCTGCAAGGATTCAAAATTATGTTGTTCTAGTAGAACCGATATCGCCAGGTGGCGCTGTTGAAGTTGCGGGTGATTTGCTAGCGGACGATTAATCCAGCGTCGTAACAAGCGGCTGCCCATGGGAGTCGAAGTGTGATCCATGACCCAGGCCAGGGTGTGTTCAGAACCACCACTCAAATTAGTTTCCAGTTCCAGATTTCGTCGGCTGGCAGCGTCCATCACTATGCTGTCTTCGCGCCGTTCTACTTGCAGTCCCCTGATATGAGGTAAAGCTGTCAGTTGGGTATCTTTAACGTATTGCAGTAAGCAGCCAGCGGCAGCAATCGCAAGTCCCATGTTTTCGCAACCCTGACCTTCAAGACCAAAGCCTGCAAGATCGTGGGTACCGAACTGTTGGGTTAATAAACGGGTAGCGGTTTCCAGTTCAAAGTGCCAGGGTGGCAAACGACGTAAACCGCTGCGTTGCTGATAAACAGGTGAGGGGTTATCTTCATTTATCTGTTCTTCGTTGATAAGCAGTTCAGCAGGATGGATTCGTTCCAGCTCGCCGGCCAGAGCCTCTTCACCTTCGACTTCCAGCACACTAAAACGTCCGCTAGTAATGTCCAGTGTGCTGATGCCGTAGCGGTTTTCATGACACAACACGGCAACCACCAGACTGTCGCGTCTTTCTTCCAACAGGGCTTCATCGGTGACTGTGCCGGGCGTCACTATACGTACTACTTTACGTTCTACGGGTCCCTTGGAAGTAGCCGGATCACCAATTTGTTCGCAAATGGCGACAGATTCCCCTGCGCGCACCAGCTTGGCAAGGTAACCATCCGCCGCATGGTAGGGAATACCGCACATGGGGATAGGGTTGCCGCCGGATTTGCCACGGGCGGTGAGGGTAATGTCTAGCAGTGTGGAAGCTTTACGGGCATCGTCGAAAAATAATTCGTAAAAATCACCCATGCGGTAGAACAGCAGGGTATTTGGGTGCTCGGCCTTGATGCGCAAAAATTGCTGCATCATTGGTGTATGTTGCTGGTTTTTTTGCTGGGCGCTAGCGGTGACAGACATCGGCAAAGTTTATCGGAATTGGCTGGCGGGAACTACAGCTTCAGAAGAACTGAATAACAAATTGATAGTGTTAACTTAAACTAGCAAATTGACGTTCCAATTGATTGCCAATTTATTGCCAATTAATTGATAACAAACGATTTATAATTCTTCAGAGCTGTGGGGCGGTACGCCAGATAAACGCATTTGCAGACGGACATTACTTTGCGAATCAGCGTAGGCCAGGGCCGTATCTTCCGTGATGCGACCATCCGCGTAGAGCATATAAAGAGATTGGTCGAGAGTCCGCATACCATTATTAGTATCTTTTTCCATGACATCGCTAAGATCCTCGAAGTCTCCGCGGCGAATGAGGTCTTTGACTCGCGATGTAGCGACCAAAAGTTCCACAGCCACGGTTCTACTGCCATCTATAGTTGGAACAAGAACTTGTGAAATAACAGCACGGATATTTTGCGCCAGAGAATAACGCAGTAATTCACGTTTCTCCTGTGGGAACATGTGCACAATGCGTTCAAATACCTGGCTGGCGCTGTTGGCATGCAAAGTGGCAAGGCACAGGTGTCCGGTGTCCGAAAATTCCAGCACGTCTTCCATGATTTCATGTTCACGAACCTCACCAATCATCAGCATATCTGGCGACTGGCGCAGGGCGTTAACCAGAGCCTTGTGATAGGAACGGGTATCGGCGCCTACTTCGCGCTGATTAACCACCGATTTTTTATGCTCGATGACATATTCAATAGGGTCTTCCACGGTGATGATGTGGCTAATGGTATTGCTATTACGGTGATCGATCATTGCTGCCAGTGTGGTGGACTTACCCGCACCAGATGGGCCAACGGCCAACACCAGGCCACGCTTGAGCATGACGATGTCCTTTAGCATGGTGGGAATACCCAGGGTTTCAAAATCCGGGACGTTGAAAGGCACGGCGCGGAT
This sequence comes from Gammaproteobacteria bacterium, assembly GCA_030599435.1. The sequence goes on from JAUVNZ010000004.1 coordinate 22,223, forward strand.
AACCATGCTGATATTGCCCTGCTGGCGAAACAGATTAAATCGGAAACGGCCAATGCCAGGTACGGTGTAACCCAGGCTCACTTCTGGGTCATTTTCAAAGGCCTCCGCATGTTCTTTTTGCATGACCAGTTGTGCCATTTTGCCGATCTTCCCTGAAGCCAGGGGTTCTGAATCATGGCTCTGTAACGCACCATTTATGCGGAAAGCAGGTCGTGAGCCGCTACTCAAGAACAGGTCAGAGGCCCCATTGGATACCATTAATTTCAGAAGTTTTGAGAGTAATTCCACTACTTTCTCCAGGGTTTCCACGTGCTGAGGTGATTCAGGTTTTCCAGTGTAACAAATTTGCTGGGGCTGACTATTGCTGGAGGGAATAACAGAGAATCCCCATGTATCAGGAGAAAAAGGCTATAGCCTAGGGGGTAGAGAATAGACCTGACAAATCGGTAGATTCGGTGAAATAAAGGGCTAATTGTTTGATTGGTCTCATAAAGCTTGCTCCATAGCAGCCGTTATATATAGGGGTTATTGGCTTCTATTAGCAGGCCCGGCTGTGCAGGTTCAGTATTTAAAGTTCGATGCTCAATTCTGGTAATGCTCAAACAGCCAAATTAGATAGCCTAATCACTTTGATGGTCGCAAAATGGGATTTAGCGAGACAGCGTGAAAAAAAGTCTTCGATTAACAGCATCTTTTACTTTGGTATCCATACCCGTTATGGCGCTGGCCATTGTGCTGCTGGTTTTTATGTATCGATTGGTTGTTATCAACAGTCTGCAGCATCAAGTTGAACAAAATAACATTATCGTTGCCAAGACTTTGTCCAATGTTGTTTGGGAGCAAATTAATGTCCTTGAAGTCATGCCAGAGACCAAAGAAAGTTTGGTGCTAAATGACATCTACTCTGCAGTTATCGATGAGGATATATACAAATTTCTTAATGGCACGCCGGTGCTTAAGGTTAAATTTTTTAATGATAACGGAAAAACAATTTATTCTACCGATAAGAAACAGATAGGCAAACAAAAGCCACCAGATTACCCTGGCAGTGTCGCTGCTAAAATCGGAAAACCAATTTCATCATTATCACATCGTGATAGATTTGACTCAATCGATGGTGTACTGAAAAACATCAATGTGGTGGCCACATACATTCCTACATATAAAAAAAATACCAGTGATGTAGAGGGTGTTTTTGAGATATACACCGATGTAACAGAACCGCTAAAAAATATTGATGATAGCCTGTTTAACTTTACCATAGTGTTGTTATTTGTATTCGCGTTTGTTTATTCCGCGTTATATATAATGGTTAAACGTGCGGACAAAGTTATCTTTAAGAATAAGGATGACTTGAAGAAAAAAATTATGGAAGTTGAGAATATGAATGAGGCTCTCGAAGATAACGCCAAAGAATTGGCTGCTGCAAGAGACGTGGCCAACCATGCCAATCTTTCCAAAAGCCAGTTTTTAGCTAATATGAGTCATGAATTGAGAACACCGCTAAACGCTATTCTTGGTTACACTGAAATGATTACTGAAGATTGTAAAAAATTTGGTGATGAAGAGATTGACAGTGATCTGGGAAAAGTCCACCAGTCTGGCTCACATTTGCTGGA
>JAUVNZ010000324.1 GCA_030599435.1 Gammaproteobacteria bacterium
GATGGCAAACAGAATGATCATGCCTAAAATTACATGCAAAAAGTGAAACATCGTCAGTGACAGGTAAAACATATAAAAGGTATTGGTACTGAGATTAATGCCATCTGAAAATTTATCGTAATATTCCAGTGACTTTAACAATAGAAATCCTGCGCCGCAGCCGAGCGATGCATATAACCACTTGATACAGCTTTTAACATCATCAAGCCGGATAGCGTGAATCGCCCGCACGACAAAATAGCTGGCAGTAATCAGCAGCAGCGTATTGGCAGCACCCAACTCACGGTTGAGTGTGAGCTGGTACTGGTTAAACATTTCCACATTCTGTACCCGTACCACGGCGTAGGAAAGAAAGGCAATGCCAAAGACCAGTAACTCAGCGAAAATAAAAAACCAGATAGCGAAATCACCAGGCAGTAAACGTGGTTCTTCAGGTGCTGGTTCTATATTTTCATTAATAATTGCTGCATTCATGTATTCACATTATCCCTAGTACAACAGATTTATATAAATCTGTCTCAGGCTGCTTATACTAATGCGGAGGCGCTGAAATAACATTGATACGCATCAAGACAATGGTATAAAACATCGTCTTAGTCAGACCTTAGGCGATCACCTGACCAGGCTCTAACCAGTGCCCATAATGCAATAACAATAAACAGGGTATGCACGATGGTGAAATAGGAAATCACGTATACCCAGGTCCAGGGTGAATCAAACCCTCCCAGCAAGATCATCAGGGCGCTGACCAAAAACAACACAGCTGCGGCAATTATATTTACCTTTAACCCTAAAATCGCATGGTAGTGGCCAATTGTCCCCGGTACAGTTTTTTTATAGATCCATACTAAGGCAATAAAACTGATAACGGGCAGAATCGTCAGATTTAACAAAGAAGCCATCGCCGCATTGGATGCTTGCTTTAGCTGTAGCTCATTTTCCGGTACTGAGTTCATCTGCGTGCCTCATCATAATCTATTGTGATATTTCTGTTTCATTCCAACTTTACCGTATTTTTAACGAACAAAAAAAAATACCGCCTGAAACGGCGGTATTTTTCTTAGCTAAAAGCTCAGCTATAGTCTCACAACTTATGCACCGGCTTTTACCTTATCTTCCAGCATCACCACTTCTTCGCCTTTCACAAAGAAGCTGGTGATGTATAGGATAAGTCCGATAAGGAAGATAACTCCTGCGCCTTCACGCATCCAGTAGAATAACTCCACATTCTCCTGTGTCGCCATAAAGCCCATTGGCGTGTCTGAGTAACGCTGTAAGTATACCTGCAGGATACCTGCACCCGTTAAGAACAGGGTGATGAAGACCATTGAAACCGTCATCAACCAGAACGACCACATCTCTACAACCTGTGCCGTGGCATTTCCCGCTTTTTGACCACGCATGATAGGCATTGAATAAGAAATCATCGTTAGCACTACCATGACATAAGCACCGTAGAACGCCATGTGGCCATGTGCCGCGGTGATTTGCGTACCGTGTGTGTAGAAGTTGACCGGAGCCAGCGTGTGCAGGAAGCCCCATACACCAGCACCCAGGAAGGCCATAACGGCTGTGCCTAGTGCCCATAAAGTCGCTGCTTTGTTGGGATGGTCACGACGTCTTTTGTTTACTACATTAAAGGCAAACAAGGTCATCATAAAGAATGGAATAGGTTCCAGCGCAGAGAAGATAGAACCTAACCACAGCCAGTAACCCGGGGTACCAATCCAGAAGAAATGATGTCCTGTTCCGATAATGCCGGAAATCAGTGCCATGGCAATAATGATATATAACCATTTTTCGATAACTTCACGGTCAACACCGGTTACCTTGATTAGCACAAAGGCAAGTAAGGAGGCCATAATTAATTCCCAGACACCCTCTACCCATAGATGCACAACAAACCACCAGAAGTATTTATCCAGCACCAGGTTTTCAGGGTTATAGAAAGAGAACAGGAAGAATACCGCCAGTCCGACCAGACCGGTCAGCAACACCAGTGAAATGACTGTTTTGCGTCCGGTAAGTATCGTCATGCCTATATTGAAGACGAAAGCCAGTGCAACAATCACGATACCGATTTTGGTGATCGTCGGTTGTTCGAGGAATTCTCGTCCCATGGTCGGCAGCAGATCATTCATGGTGATTTCAGCCAGCGTCGCATATGGCACCAGCAAATAACCAAGAATAGTCAGGGCGCCGGCAACCAGGAATATCCAGAACATGATTTTCGCCAGCATCGGGGAAAAGAGTTCACGTTCAGATTCCTCGGGTACCAGGTAGTAGGCCGCGCCCATAAAGCCAAACAATAACCAGACGATCAATAAGTTCGTGTGCACCATGCGGGCTACGTTAAATGGGATTTCCGGAAAGAGGAAATCACCCATAACATATTGCAGCCCCAGAATGACACCAAACAGGATCTGCCCCACAAAGAGACCTATAGCTGCAATAAAATACAGCATCGCTACGGATTGTGATTCATATTTCATGTGTATTTCCCCTTAACCTTGAATGTTTGGTGGCCAGTCTTTACTAATTTTAATGCCATCGGCGTATTTCAGGAACTGC
>JAUVNZ010000240.1 GCA_030599435.1 Gammaproteobacteria bacterium
TATGAATACAGTTAGCCGCCGTTTTACCATTTCATTTCTTTTATTACTGCTAGCAAGCCTGGTAGTTCCCAGCCATGCAGCCATCGTAGTTCCCGCTTCACCCAAAATAAAAGCCAAAGGCTTTTTGCTCATGGATTTCAACAGTGGTCAAATACTGTCGGAAAAAAAAGCCGGCCAACGTATGGAACCTGCCAGTCTGACCAAAATGTTAACTTCATATGTTGTCGCTAATGAATTAGCCAACGGCGGAATTAGCCTGGACGAAATGGTTACCATTAGCGAAAAAGCCTGGCGCATGCAAGGTTCACGCATGTTTATTGAAGTTGGTAAAAAAGTGTCGGTCGAAAATTTATTAAAAGGTGTCATTATCCAGACTGGTAATGATGCCACTGTCGCACTCGCTGAACATGTGGCTGGTAGCGAAGAAACTTTTGCATCTTTAATGAATCAACATGCTGCTGAACTTGGCATGGTGGACAGCCACTTTGTAAACAGCACAGGTCTACCCAATAAAAATCACTACACCACACCACGTGATATGGCAAAACTGGCACGCGCACTGATTAAAAATTTCCCTGAGCACTATAAGTGGTACTCCTCCAAAACATTCAAATTCAACAAAATTAGCCAGAACAACCGCAACAAACTTTTGTGGCGTAACAAATTTGTCGACGGTATAAAAACCGGCCACACTGAATCAGCTGGTTATTGCCTGGTGGCTTCAGCACTTCGCGACGATATGCGTTTGATATCAGTGCTACTTGGTACTCGCAGCGAAGCAGCACGATCTGCTGAGAGCCAAAAATTACTCTCTTATGGTTTCCGTTTTTATAAGACACATAAATTGTACTCTGCGAACGAAGAGCTAACCAAGACTCGCATCTGGAAAGGCACTGTCGAGAATCTACCGCTAGGGCTTAAAGAAGACCTCTATCTCACCATACCCAAAGGACAGTACAAAAAACTGGATGCGGATATGAACGTCAAAACGCATATTACTGCACCCGCCAAAAAAGGTTTATCGTTCGGAACTGTTAATGTTCGGCTTGGTAACAAACAATATGCTAAACGTGATCTGGTAGCGCTCACCGATGTCGAAAGAGGAGGTTTATTGGACAGCCTCATCGACGAAGTCAAATTGCTGTTTGAATAAAAAATAAAGGGGCATAGATAAACCCCTTCCCTCTTTTCATTTTTCTCTTTACTCTGCACCTATGATTGTTTTTCTGAATGGCGAATTTCTTCCAGAATCAAAAGCCCGGGTCTCAGTCCTCGACCGTGGGTTTATTTTTGGTGATGGTATTTACGAAGTCATTCCTGTTTATGGTGGAAAATTATTTCGCTTTAATGAACATATGACACGACTACAAAACAGCCTTAGCGACATCAGAATAATTAATCCGCTCAGCACTACTGACTGGAAAAAGACATTAAACGAATTAATCCACCTTAACGGTGGTGGCGACCAGTCACTGTACTTACAAATTACTCGCGGCAAGGCAAAACGGGATCACGCCCTGCCTGAAAACCCAACGCCTACTGTGTTCGCCATGTGCAATGAGTTAAAACCACTGGCCGCAGAAACCATCAATGAAGGAATTGCGGCAATTACCCTGGATGATATCCGTTGGCTGCGCTGCCATATCAAGGCTACCAGTTTACTGCCCAATGTCTTATTACGTCAGGAAGCTCTTGATCAAGATGCTGCTGAAGCTATCTTAATCCGCGATGGCCAGGCAACTGAGGGCGCAGCAAGTAATCTCTTTGCAGTTATTGATGGTGTAATTACCACGCCTCCCAAAGGCTCCACATTATTACCTGGCATCACTCGTGACCTGGTTCTGGAACTGGCGAAAAACAATAGTCTGCCGAGCCAGGAAAAAGCCATCAGCCACGCCGAATTACAAAAAGCAGATGAAATCTGGCTAACCTCATCAACAAAAGAAATCCTGTCCGTTACCCAGCTGGATGGAAAGCTTGTCGCAAACGGCAAACCCGGCCCCTTGTATCAACAACTACTGGCCTTATATCAGGACTACAAACAAACTCTACGTAACTCCTAATTACCGTATGGCCCAGGCGGCCACTAACAATGACCTCAAAAAAAGAAAACGAATCAGCCTTCTCGTTTCCCTGTGACTTCCCTATCAAAGCCATGGGGCACGCCAGCGGTAATTTCGAAATCACAGTACTGGAAATCGTGCGTCGTCATGCGCCGGACTTAACTGAGGGGGCATTTAAAAGCCGCCCTAGTAGCAATGGAAAATATCTCTCCGTTACTGTGACAATTCGCGCCGAAAGCCGAAAACAGCTCGATGCCATTTATATGGATCTCACTGCCTGCGAGCATGTGCTCATGGCACTGTAGACTCATGGCACTTTGAATTATCCACTAGTGAACGAGACCACCAAAAATAGCACCAAATCAAACATCATTGTCCGCCACCTTGGCTTACGAAATTACGAGCCCGTATGGCAGGAGATGCAACAATTTACCGATTTACGTGACGAAAACACAGCTGATGAAATTTGGTTACTTGAACATCCCCCGGTTTTTACTCTAGGTCTGAATGGTAAAAAAGAACACATCCTTGATACAGGAGACATTCCTGTTATTCAATGCGATCGCGGCGGACAAGTGACTTATCATGGCCCCGGCCAACTCATTGTTTATTGTTTACTGGATCTAAAGCGTCGCAATCTGGGCATTAAACTACTAGTCAACAAAATAGAACAGGCCATCATCGACTTGCTGGCTGAATCAGGTATCGAAAGCCAACGTCGCGAAAAAGCACCAGGCATTTACATTAACGAATCCAAGATTGCTGCCTTGGGATTACGAGTTCGTCGCGGCTGTTGCTACCATGGCCTGAGTTTAAATATCGATATGAATCTGGAACCATTTACGCGCATTAACCCATGCGGTTTTGCCGGCCTTAAAGCAAACCAACTGCATGACCTTTTACCAGGTGCGACATTAAAAGAGACGAGCGACGCAATGTTGAAACAGCTGTTGAAACAGCTCGAAACCCAACTTGGGACTATCGAATAAAAGTCCGTGTATAATTGGGCCATTCTGACACTCCGTGTACCTCTTTTAGAACCCTTTTTTAAAAACTTTCTTTAATAAAACAATGCCAATGAATAAAAATCCCGGCAAAAACAAAAATTCAGTTGAAATGGGGGTACCACTACGTGGTGCTGAAAAAGTAGCTCGCATTCCAATCAAGGTTGAGCCATCGACCGAGGTGAAGCGCAAGCCAAAGTGGATTCGTGCCAAAGCACCCACTAGCCCGGAGGCGCAGCGGGTAAAAACTCTATTGCGCAAACACAAACTACATACCGTATGTGAAGAGGCCGCCTGCCCCAATTTAGGGGAATGTTTCA
>JAUVNZ010000295.1 GCA_030599435.1 Gammaproteobacteria bacterium
CGCCGCAGTTTCTTCGAACATATTCATTTCGCGGCCGAAACAAGTTTCCAGCGACATGACAATTTGTTCACGGATCGGATCAATAGGTGGATTGGTTACCTGCGCAAACTGTTGACGGAAATAGTCGTACAGTGAACGCACCTTGCGAGACAATACTGGCATGGGGGTATCGTCACCCATGGAACCAATCGCTTCCTGACCGGCTTCGGCTAGAACACGCAGTACCTGATCGCGTTCTTCAAAGCTCACCTGAAAAAGTTTCTGGTAGGTATCCAGTGTTTTTTCTTCCATAGGCAAACCACAAATTTCGCCTTCCAGCGAAGTGGTAATGCGTTTGGCGCCATCGGTGAGCCATTGCTTGTAGGGATGACGTCCCTTGAGCAGAGTGTCGACATCTTCAGGCATTAGCAGCTTGCCTGTTTCTGTGTCGGCAGCCAGCATCTGACCGGGTTTCAGGCGGCCTTTAGCAATGACGTCTTCTGGTTTGTAATCGTAAACGCCGATCTCAGAAGCCAGGGTGATGTGGCGATCTTTGGTGATCACCCAACGAGCAGGGCGCAGGCCATTTCGGTCGGTGGAGCAGGCTGCATAGCGGCCATCGGTCATAACGATGCCGGCAGGCCCGTCCCAGGGCTCCATGTGCATGGAGCTGTATTCGTAAAAGGCTCGCAGGTCAGCGTCCATGCTGGAGACGTTTTGCCACGCGGGCGGTACCAGCAGTCGCATGGCCTGGAAAATATCCATACCACCGGCCAGCAGGGCCTCGAGCATATTATCCATACTATTGGAGTCGGAACCGGTCGTGGAGACCAGCGGGCGCACATCTGCCATGGGTATTGCCGGGCTTTCGAACTTGTGGCTACGAGCCACGGACCAGTTGCGGTTGCCCTGTATGGTGTTGATTTCGCCATTATGGGCGAGATATCGGAATGGTTGAGCCAGGCGCCATTGCGGCCAGGTATTGGTGGAGAAGCGCTGGTGGAAGACAGCGATGGCCGTTTCCATGTGCTCATCCTGCAAATCCTTATAGAACACCGGGAGGTGCTCGGGCATCACCAGGCCTTTATACGACACCACGCGGGACGACAGGCTAGGGATATAGAACATGTCATCGTTAGGTTCTATAGATCTTTCGGTACGTCGGCGGGCGATATACAGGTGTTGCTCAAATTGGGTGGAGTCCATATCAGCGCCAGCATTGACGAAAATCTGCTCGATAACGGGCAGACTTTTGAGCGCTTCTTCGCCGCAGGTGCTGGGATCGGTCGGTACAGTACGCCAGCCCAGGACTTGTAGGCCTTCAGCCTTACATTCGCCTTCTAACTGGGTTCGGGCTTTTTTGGCTTTGGCATTGTCGGTATTCAGAAATACCATGCCCGCAGCGTATAAATCGCCCAGCTCAAACCCCTTTTCCTGGGCGCAGAGGCGCAGGAAACCATCAGGTTTTTTCATCAACAGTCCACAACCATCGCCTGATTTGCCATCAGCAGCTACGGCACCACGGTGGGTGAGCCGTGCCAGGGAATCAATGGCAGTTTTCACCAGCCAATGACTGGCTTTGTCATCCATTTGGGCAATAAGCCCGAAGCCGCAGTTTTCTTTTTCAAAACTGGGTCGGTAGAGGCTTTTGTTGTGTGGTGCTTTGGTCACTCTATTTAACACCTTCTGTCAGTCGATGAGGTGAATTTCTTATAGAAATCAAACAGTTATAATTAGTGGCGGGTTTTTAGCCACAGCCGTCCCGTGGTCAAAACGGCTCAGCATTATACCGGTGCACCACATTGGGTTCAATCTGGCTGAAGCCTTGTATTGTCGGGGTTTAGACGGACTTTTAGCGTGGATTTTGCAGGTTAATTTAATAAAAAAATATATGAGATTGGCGGATGAAACTATCGCATAAAACTAGGGGCGGGTTTTGTTGATGTCCTTTTGAACGCTACCAATGCTGCGTAGCCAGGGTTTTAGACGTTGGAGTCTTTTTGATAGCTGGTTGATGGCACTGATAGCGGCCTGTTTGTTTGTGTATACGCCATATATGAGGCCGTACCATGGTTTACCTTTGCGAACACTGCGATAAAAAGCAATATTGTTATAGAGTTTGTGTTCTGCAATAAATTCTTCAATGGTCTTAAGGCTTTCACCAGCAACAATTTGTAACGTGTAGTGCCGGGTATTCTGTTCAAATATCCATTTCTCTTTCCTGGGTATAGAAGAAATGTTAACAGTGGGTTTCGGTGTGTCATCAGTTATTGTTGTTTGTGTGACTTTTGGCTGAGAGCTTTCGGGTTTAAGTGCCTTTTTTGTACTGGTTGTTGTGCTGGTTTTAGGAATGTAATCAGAGTTACGCTGTTTCAGTTTTTCTACCAGTGTAGTTGCTGGAACGGTAGTTTCTTGCAGTGTAGTGGCTGGAAGTATGGTTGTCTTAGTGGCTTGTACAGGTGATTTGGTAATTTCGTTTGACGGAGATGCTGCTGTCTTGGTCTGGGATGAAGAGGCCATGGCGGAACCGTTGCTGTCCGAACCGATAAATTTATTAGTCCATTGTTTAATATCACCCTGAAAAATAAAAAAAGAGACAACCAGGCCCACGGTAAAAACAAGACCAATTAATCGTGAAGTATGGAATGTTTTTGTATCAAACCCAAACGCCGGTTCCTGTTTATTTTTCGGAAGTGAATGAATAAGTATGTCACGAGCTAATTCATTTATTCGCGTAGGCCAGCCGTATGATTCTGTATATAATTTGTGTAATACAGATGGTGTAAATAATTCATTGCTAACAAAGTGGGCGGCAGATAGCCGATCCATCACATATTGTGTGGTTTGATCTTCGGTAAACGGTTGTAAATCCATGGA
>JAUVNZ010000178.1 GCA_030599435.1 Gammaproteobacteria bacterium
GGTGTAATCATCGCGCCAAGTGCTCGTTCAGGATGGCCGAGATGACTTAACAGTACAATCGGCACCGTTATCATAAAAGCGAATGCGGCAAGTAACGCCAATCGTGAAACCGGCTTAAATTCTTTCAGGCCAGCGCCGGTGTATAAAACGGAGACGCTGGAAGCACCTGCAACCAAACCAGTCAGATACGGATAAACCACAATAAGAACAGTCCACGCAATCACTGTTTCGTTTGGATACACATAGCCAATAAAGGGAGTAACATGAATTGCTTCCATTACCGCACCTCCTCATTGATGCCGATGTATTTCACGCTGGGATGCGTGCCCATATCCGCTTTAAGCACTAATAATTCTCGTCCATGTTCTTTGATCCACAGACTGATGTCACTGTTGGGGTCATTAAGATCGCCAAAGATCAGTGCTTTTTTCGGGCAAATTCCGACACATGCTGGCTCCTGACCTTTGGTTAATCGATGCCAACACCAGGTACATTTTCCTGCCACACGGGTAACGCCATCGGGTCTTGCAGGAATCGGGCGCAAGTAACGCGCACCATACGGGCACGCTTGTTTACAATACAGGCAACCGATACAGCGGTCTTCATCGACTAACACAGCACCATCAGGAGTTTGAAAGGTCGCACCCTTCGGACAGACCTGTGTACACACTGGGTCTTCGCAGTGATTACACATTTTGGGTACAAAGAAACTATATTCCACATCCGCTTCTGCATAGCGATCGTCAAATCGATATATAAAATTATCAGGATCTGAAACCGCAATATTGGCAGGATCGGTACACGTATCCACATGCACATGTGAATCACCGGCAAGTTTTGTATAACGTTCAATCCATCGGTTATTAATAGAAGGGTGTCCCGGTAAGCCATTTTCAATCTTGCAGGCTGTCATACATTGATTACATCCGATGCATTTATACGCATCAATGCCGTAAGCCCATCGATGGGCGAATGGGTCGTAGCCTGGTGGGCAGTATTTTTCCAGGTATTCTTTTTTGATGCGGTTCTTTTCGGTCTCGCTCATTCCTTTTTTAAATAACGTAGAGGCAAGAGTCGGTAATGTCATTAGCATCAGTGAACTGCCGAGCACATGGGTAATAAATTTGCGCCGTCCTAATTCGTCGGGCCCCAATTCATGGGTATCCTCTGAATCTGCGTCGGCCAGAAAATTTACCCATTTATCCATTATCAATCTCCATAACTATTGCGCAATAATGTTTTTTTCGATTTTCATGTGTGACGGTTCCATTAAAGATCTGCAAAATAATGTGCGAGTGACTCAATTTCTTTGTCTTTCAATTTCGATGCAACGGGATTCATTACTGCACCTTTTAGTTCGCCAGATCTGAACTTTATTAACTTATCCTTGAGTGCCCCATATGGTTGACCAGCCAATAACGGTGCAAAACCACCACGACCTTTTGGTCCATGACAAGAAAAACAACTTGAGGCGAGTGACTCTCCATTAGAAGAAGTCACATCAGGAGTAGTACTTTTATCTTTATTCTTAGCGACACCTTCTGTCGAACTAACAGGTTCGCTGACTGTTTTATTAAAGCCGGGAGAATGTGGGTTGTGACACTGCGTACAAATGAGCACTTCCTTATGAGGGAAGGGATGTTCCTGCGGCGAAATTTGAGGCTGGCCAGTTGTACTGCGAGCTTTCATTTTCCGATGACAGGATAAACATAATTCCACGATGTCACCGTCGCCTCTCACTTTTGGTAATTTCTTTATCTTTCCAGGGTGATCTCCTTGTGGGCCATGACACGCTTCACATTTTGATTGTTCATCACGCGCGCCATGCGCGCCCTTGGCCCACTTTTTGAATAATGACTCATGACAATTGCTGGCCCCGCAAGATTTTGATCCGGCATATTCAACCGGTGCAGAGGCAATATATAAAAGACTTTTTGCGTCGTACGAGCCTGTTAGTTTTGAACCTTCAGGTACAAAGAAACGCAAACCGACAAAAAAGGTGATTCCTGCAAATAGAATTAAAACAACAAGACGAACAGCATAGTGTGGAGTTCTGTGCTTCCCTTTCATTAAAAAGTCCTCCAAATGAAAGCTGCTCTGGGACTAGTTCGTATAGGGGATGTAACTAGGATTCTGGCTAGACTATAGGCTGCCAGATAAAGGAAGGTCAGAATACGACCCACAAATATGAACAGGGGGCACGTTTTCACTAATAACCACCATGTACCGGTCAATCCGGTTTCATTATTAATATTTTATTATTGTCTTATGTAACTGTAGGCCATATATGTGGAATAAAAACCGAGTAAAACGCTCTAGATTCTAATGGCCACTTAACAGAGAAAGCAGTCATTCACCTTCATTTATAGAGCTAGAACCAGCACAATTGGCTAGAAGCCAACGTTCAGCGAATAATACAAGCCAAATGACTATGGGCTTACCGAAAACGATAAGCCCATTTCGCATCCATCTTTCCATTAGACGAGTCGTGTTATGCACAAACGAATTCCAGCCCCATATTTTATTATGGGTGTGACGCTGCATCATTTGGGTTTGTTCCAGATTGATATTCAGTAAGGTTACTGTATGTATCAAGATCCTTATCAAGAGCAGAGTCATCTAAATTAGGATCGAGTTCGTATGTTGTTTCCCACATATCATGCATGCCGTCACCATCCGTATCGGTTAGATCTGTGTTGGCATCCGCAGCTAATTCTTCCCAGAGCAAATAGTTGAGGATTTCATAGCCAGCCGTATCATCTATATCAAGTTCAAACTGGACATGACTTGCAGATAAGACAGTGAGTCTAATGCTGGAGCTGACAGCACCATAAAAAAACATTTCGCCGTCACTGTCGGGATAGGGTAAAACCACTGAGCTATGTATAAGAGGTCTTGTTGTATCAACGTCCACATAACCGTGAGTCGAATCATAGACTCGAGCTGGTGAGCCGGTAAACGTTGTAGACATTGTGGTGGGAGAATTTATATCATCGAAAACAGAGGTTATAATAAAATCTTCGAATTTGTACATCTCTCTCGTTAGGTTGTCTTTTGATACAACATTCAATGTCATTCGAATCGTGTTCGTGCCGAACAATGTTTCCATTCTTACGGTGCCACTTAAACTACCGTTAAATTCTGTACTGCTCATTGTCACCAGGGTGAAGTTCATTGTGGCATCGGTTGGATACATGTATCCAAAGTCAAAAAAATCAACACGAAATGTTCCAGTGCCATTATAAGTAATGCCGTCCACCATACAGTTATTGTATGTAAAGGTAAGCGTGCCTTTCCCTGTGATATCATCAATCATTCCTGAGAGGTGGCCAGAACCACTATCACAGTCCATGGGTTCGTCTACCATTAATCCGGTAACGATATCGGAGCCAATGAGATTGTTCTCATAAAAACCATCAAGGCTATGTTTTATAATCGTTCGAAAGTAGCCAGCCACAACGATAGCACCAGCAGATCGGCTTGAGGGTGCTGATGTTGATGCGGCGACTGGTATATCTGCTGCGCTGGAACCGCCAAATAAAACACTGGCGACCAGAGTTGGCGCATTGTTCACTGTTATAATGGCAGGGTCTGTATTACCACTATATGTCAAAGGTTGATCTCCGCCACCGCCACCACCACCTGTTCCTAGTGTGCTAATGACGCCGAAGACAACGATTACTGTCAGTCCAAAATAACGGAAAAGTCGGTTGCGAGTTTTGTGTATGTGTGACATTTCTAGGCCCTCCTTGTGCTAATTACAATGGTCAGGTAGGCAGCGAGCGCACCTGTGGCAATGGAGAGGAGATCGAGCATGTCGAATGTACCACTCAGAAAGTAATCAGCGGTATTGTCGAGAAACGGGATACCGCTAAACCACATGGGAGTGTGACTTCCGATCCATTGCGCAATCGGGTTTAACTGGGCAAGCTCAAACAGACTGTCGATGGCAAACCAGGCCAGACAGACTGGAACGAGTTTGCTTATAGCTGGTACTGCAACAACTACTGTCAACAGGATAAAGGCGTAGACATGGACAAACGTTGGCAGGTAGTTACCAATGCTTCCGAAAAAACCACCTGGCACGCTATCAAGTGATGGCCAGCCCGAAAGAAAGTAGACAAATTCAGCCTGGCGATCAAGCACATAAACCAATACGCCAATGCACAGGGCACCTATGGCTGCGCTTATTTGCAAAATTTCGGGCTGCTTGCCCATCTTGCAGCTCCTCTCCTGACCATCTTATAA
>JAUVNZ010000367.1 GCA_030599435.1 Gammaproteobacteria bacterium
ATTATTGATATTGGCTAACTTGATAGCCACTGATTATAAAAAATGGCACAGACTTAGACATTACATATGGTCTAGTCACAGAAACGTTTAAGCTGGTTCTGATCCTTCTTCGCATGTTCTATATCACCTTTTTTCTCAGCACGCTTCACAGCAATCCGCCAATGTTCACAGGGAGGAGGGAATTGTTCTTCCAAAATGTAAGTAGCTATCTTTTTTAACATTTCGTCAGGCAGTGGCATGGGAGGCATTAACCCAAGCTGTCCAAGTGCTTCATCATGTATGGCGCTTTCCAGCGTTGGGGCTTTTACAAATTCCACCATGCTTTTTACAAAATCCTCGTTATCAAGTGTGTTTCTTTTGTAACGACGTTGCACTCCCCACATCGGCGGCCCCAGGGGAGGATCCATTGCCTGATTGTGGCATACGTGACACGCAGGGTATAACCCCTTGCCTTCAACAGCATCGGGGCTGAGTGCATTGCTATTTACAGTATATAGTGCTGCGCCCAACAATATTAATAATTGTGCTTTAGTCATGATTATTCTCTTTTCAGTTATCTCGTTTTTTCTATTCTTCACTAATGCTAACGTTTTTAATAACTGACAAAATAATGCATAGTGAGGTACGAGCGGCGCTTTATTTTGTCCATGCTAATTATATTGTTAGGCATTTTTCCACTTATATCATTGCTCCCTTTCAGCTTTAATCCTTCTCTGCCCACTCACGAATTTTGCGCTTCAGTTTTTTCTCTACTTTTTCACCAACCTCATCCCATTCTTTTTCACGTTTTTTATTCGCGGCGGATTTACAAGTCACGTGGGAACTACCGCCCCAGATAAAAATTACGCCCAATAAGAAACCAAAATCGTACCAGCCTCCCGTATTGTTTATTTCATATACAGCAACATTTTCATTAAATATATGGATAATCAGACTTATAAACGCGATGATTCCGTGCCAGAGACCGTACCAGAAACCAGCTGGGTTATCTTGCGTGAATTGAACATCGCCTGCTGTACACGAAGATAACAGGAGAAGAAAAGGTATTAAAATTAGTAACTTAAACAATCGATAATTATCTGAATACATTGTCGGCTCCTTTTTAGGCCTAACGCTATGCTAACTTACCATTTTAAAAATAATTAGGGTCAGAGTAAAAACTCATTTGCATCCTTGTGATTATCTCTCGGTTTAGGGCCTCGCTTTAATGGAACAACACGTCGTCCGGTCAGCTTTTCAACTTTTTTCCTGAACCTGTCATTACCCAATGCCATACCCTGATTGGTCGTTTGCCGAATCTTGTTCAGCAAACCATCATCGATATGACCTCGAAACAATGCCCGATAGGCAACCGCTCGTTCAGCTGGAGTATGGCCAAGTTGTTGATAGACAGTGTGCGGCGTCCAGAGATTAATTGACTTCCCCAACCCATTAGCCTTAAAACTGGACCACGTATAGTCTGCTGGTGATTCAACCATATTTGCCCGAACAGGATTAAGTTCGATATAACGCTGGCAAATCAGTAGATACTGCTCAGCATCCACCAGACAGGACTTAAATCGACCCTCCCACAAGGTGCCTGTCCTCTTATAACTGTAGTTAAAATATTGAACATAACGTCTGCCCAGTGATTGCATCATGCTGGATATTCCAGTCGATGTTACAGGTGTGGCCAGAAGGTGAACATGGTTTGTCATCAATACCCAGGCATGGATAGCTACCTGGTATTTTTGGGCATATTCATGCAGCCAATAAACATAGGCAGAAAAATCTTCTTTCGAGCCAAAACAGAGATCGCGGTTGTTACCGCGCTGGATAATATGCTGAGGAATGCCTGGCAGGCAAAGGCGGGGTAATCGTGCCATTTATCTTCCTTGATAATGGTTTGTCTGATTGATTTAGGCTATGGAGTATAAACAACAGAATACATGATGCACAGAGTTTTTACTCTGACCCTAAATATTAATGACCCTCACCCATTTTGTATTTAATACTTCCAGCTACACCGTTTGCAAAATCTTCAATATTTTCATATTCCATTTTTTCTGCGAATGTTACTAGATTTGCAATATGCATTTTCATTTCTGCAATTTCTTCATGGCTGCGTCCACAGCCTTCACAGTTTGTTCCTTC
>JAUVNZ010000352.1 GCA_030599435.1 Gammaproteobacteria bacterium
GGTTGCCTGTGATCGAGCGAATATCCCGAACAGCAGGTCTGCACCGGAAAACGCTGCTGAAAAGGCGATCGAGGCTGTCATTAGGAAGTGGGCAGGCTGTGTTACCGGTAATAGACGCTCAGCATCTTTTGACACTTTGGCTATTCCCTTGATTCAAAACTATTTTCGTTAGGCAATGACACTTTCGACTAAGTGTTGCATCGACCAGTTGAAATCGCCAGCGATAGCGGTCATTGGTAATAGTTACACCGAAGGCCTGTTACTGACCATAAGCGGTCATTCACCATCGCACTACTACTCACTAAATCAGGAAAATGATTCTCTATCGTGGAAACAAGAACACCTTAAACCGTGTTTCTACACTATTTTTTAGCCAGTAGGGTAACGCGCCGAAATCTCGACGAAATCATCGACGCAGTTGATGAAGATATCCACTAGAGCTGGGTCAAAGTGTTTACCTCGTTGATCCGCTATCCAGCTTACAACTCTTTCCAGATCCCAGGCTTCTTTATACACTCGACTTGAAAAAAGGGCATCAAAGACATCGGACAAAGCAACGATACGGCCGTAAACGTGTATTTCTTCACCCTTGAGCCCTTGCGGATAGCCACTACCGTCCCACTTCTCGTGGTGCTGGAATGCGATAATGCCTGCCGCCTTCAGGATATCCCGTTTGGAATGTTGGAGCATGGCAAAGCCGACACCAGTGTGATTTGCCATGATTTCGTGTTCTTTATCAGTCAATTTGCCAGGTTTAAACAGGATTTCATCGGGAATCCCCAGCTTGCCAATGTCGTGCAGAGGTGAAGCGACGGTGACAAGGTCCACATCTTTTTCCGGAAGCCCGAGTTTAATGGCCAGTAGGCGGCTGTATTGGGTGACACGCTTGGTGTGGTTGTTGGTTTCCTTGGAGCGCTGTTCTTCTATAACACCCATGGTATACACAGTCTCTCGCAAAGTACTTTCAATTTCATCGTTAAGCACCATTAACTCTTGGTTCTTTTGCTGTAATAAGTCCTGATGGGCGATGACCTCTGAATTGAATAAATTGAACTCGTTGGCTACGTTGGTAAATTCCTCGGTTCTAAATTCTTCGAGCCTAACGGGCGTATGCTTATGGTATGCAGTCATAGCATTGTCAATGAGCGTCTCCAACGGTTCCTTGACTACACGTTGTATAGTACGAGAGGTGTTAATCAGGATAAGAAACAGGAAGACAAGCGAGATAAGTAGCATGCCGGCAAGCACCAGCAGTGTTTGATTTCGATACGCTGTTACATCCAGCTTGATATCTACTGCCCCGAGTACAGTACCTTCTTCTACCATGTGGCAGGCCAAACAATTTAATGCGCCCTCTCGGGAGGCAACGTAGGGAATAATCGCGCGTACCGTGGGCTTATAAGAAAATTCGTTCAGGATAAAAACAGGCTTCGCAGTTTCGAAGGCCTGCTTGGTAACCTGGTCTATTCCTGTTTCAACTGCCTTGCCAGGACCAAACTGGGCGACTACCTCATTACCTCGGATGATCCGCAATTGGTTGATCTGGTGCAATTGCCTGATTTCTTCCAGGTAATAATCGCGCTTATCCATTATGCCCGCCTTCATATGGGCAGTTAACCCGGCCTTGACCAGTTCGGCATGAGCCAGAGCCTGGTTTTCAACGCCGGTTTTCGACAAATGACGGAAATTAATTCCTGTAATTAACAACATGATTACGGCCAGCACCAGAAGGAAATTGGTAAGGGTTTTGACAGTGATAGTTTTGATGCTGGGCTTCATGATGAGTTGTACGATTTAGTCGTAAGTGGAATAACCTGAACTGAATTATAGTATGTTCGTATTATCGGCCAGCCTCGGGGTAACTAAATACTCAGGATACAAAGCTTTTCGCTTGCTCTTGGCCCTGCGACTAATCTCTATCGTTTGGGCGAATATTTGGCAACTGCGATTTTTTTTGAATATCTGCTTAAAGGTGGGTATCGCCGAATCGGCTGTCACCATTTTCTCAATGACTGCTTTCAGTGGCGATTTCAACCGGTCGACGCAACACTTTAATTTTATAACAAAAAGATGGAGTGTTGACTATGAAACAAAGAAAGCGAATCTATTACACGCAAGCACAGCAGTCTCAAATGTGGGATCGATGGCAAAAAGGCGAGTCTTTGCATTCAATCGCCAGACTTTTCAATAGAGGCCATTCTTCTATTTCCCGCATATTTTCTCAAACCGGTGGGATACGGCCTGCACCA
>JAUVNZ010000195.1 GCA_030599435.1 Gammaproteobacteria bacterium
GATCCCAGGCAACAAATCGACACATTTAGAATAATGCGTGAGCGTGGCGAAGAACTTTATGCCATATACCATTCCCATCCCCAAAGCCCCGCGTCACCATCAGCGGAAGACCTCCAGCAGGCGTCCTATCCCGAGGCCTTACACATAATTATCTCCATGAGCACTACAGGCACTTTGCAGCTCAGAGGCTATCGATTTAAAGACGACGCAATCATTGCTGTCGATATCACTGTGGAATGATCAAATAATATCCATAAAAAGACTGAAGTTATTACCTATATGGGCCGATAATTATTGAAATTCAGGTTTTTTTACGAACCCTTATGTATCTATTCAACACATTGAAAAATAAAGGTTAAATCTCATGACTAATGTTAAAATGATACAGTACCGCACTAAGCTATTCACACTCATCGTATCAGCCCTGCTGGTATTCAATGTTTCTGCCTGGGCCAAAGAAAGCGCTCCAAATGAAATAGATAAAGGCGAAGATATATTGATGGGGGCTGGTGCTCATTTTGCCTGGATTGTGTTCGATGCGCTTAAGGCAGACCTTGAAAAAAAGACTGGACGAAAAACTATTCTTTTTGGTGAAAATTCCATGTTAGGTGTTGGTTGTAATGCAGGCATCAAAGCCGCCTTACAGGGCACAAAAAGCAAGGAAACGTTTGGATTCGTGTGCTGCCCACTAAGCAAAGAAGAAGTCGAGAAGAAAAAACTCATCGTCTATCCGCTGGCGAAAGAACCAGTACTAATTTTGACGCATAAGAATAATCCCGTTAACAATTTAAGCATTGAGCAGGCACGAGGTATTTTTCGTGGTGACATCACTAACTGGAAAGCGGTGGGCGGCTCTGATCAGCCAATTGTAGTGGTCACACGCCTGCATTGTAAAAAACGCCCGGGTCACTGGAAAACTATTTTGCCTTCCAAGAAAGAATTCCGGCAAGAACGTCTCAATGTCAAAAGCGCTTCAGCAATGGTACAGCGTGTCAGTGACTTTGAAAGCGCTATCGGACATACCGGTGCTACCTGGTTATTTAAAGCGAATGACAAGGTCAAAGCCGTCAGCATAGGCGGATATAGTCCAACAGCTAAAAACCTGGCTAGTGGTAAATACCCTTTCTACAGACAAATGTCGGCGATCACTAATCGTGACCCTTCCCCTGATGTGGTTAAACTCATCAAGGAAGCTCAAACTGGACCGGCATTTCGAAAGGTGGCTAAACAATATGAGTTATTGCCTCTTAATTAATACAGAAAAAGTTCGGCAAAACTCTGGAGTGTGATACCAAGTATGTAATACTGACAGGATGTTTACGACTTACCGATCGAGGCTTATTTTATACATTAGCCTGCTGGCTGTATTCCTGTCAGCTACGCTTGGCTATACCTATATGGCGTCTCGCGACCTCATCCTTGCCGAAGTTGAAAACAGCTTTACCAATACCGCTCGACTTCTTACCGGTAATGTCGAAATGGAAGAAAATGAATTACTGCATTACGCAGAAGTAGTTCGTGATGATCTACGCATTCAAGAATACATGTTTATGATCACACAGGTGGGCGCGGAACCTGGCTCATTAGACAACCTTTATGATCGCAGTTTCGGCTGGTTACCCATTGAACGTTATGCGTTTGTTGATGCGAAAGAGAAAATTACACTCGGTAACAAGCATGAAGATTTAGCCCATGCATTGCTTGCCCACACAAAAAAGTCAAAGGATGAGATCTTTTACTTTCAGGGCAAGAATGGGCTTGAGCTTGCCGCCTGGGCACCTGTTTCCTACCAGGGGACACTGCTGGGCATGATTGTTGTTACACATATCCTTAACAGCGGCTGGTTAGAAACACATCGAAGTTATAGTGGTGGTGATCTTTTTATTGAACAAAACAACACCATCATGATAAGCACTCTGCCTGCCAGCGAAGGAAAAACTTTTCTGCCCAATAATCAGCATGCTGTACTCGACAACGAGATATATCACGTGCGGGCAATCCCTTTATCCGGTGACGGAAGGAACACACCACACCTATGGTATAGCATTTCTGAACGTGAACTACTGAACCAGCTCAAAAGTCAGGGTCAGCTGGTCTTAACACTAACCATACTCGGCACCCTTGCCATTATGTTACTCGGGCTAATGATAGCCCGTAATTTTAGCCGCCCTCTTAAACAGCTAATGCAAATCACACAGGCGGTTACCCAGGGGGCCATACCAGTAATGGGCAAATCAACTGAAACCAATGAAGTTGATACCCTGGCTAATCGTTTTTCAGAAATGTTGCAATCACTGCGGGAAAAACAGGAAGAGATTGATCGAGTACATAAACAGCTGGAAGAGTCTGCGATTATGGATTCACTAACTAGTTTATATAACCGACGCTATTTAAAACAAATGTTCCCAAAGCTGTTAGCGCAAGCTCGGCGTGATGGTCATACGCTAAGCGGTCTCATGCTTGACCTCGATCACTTCAAAAAAATCAACGACAATTACGGACACCTGATCGGCGACGCGTGCCTTACCCATCTTGGAGTATTATTGAAAAAATCATCACGTGCCAGTGATTACGTTTTTCGTGTTGGTGGCGAAGAATTTTTAATCCTGACTCTGGGTGAGTCACCAATAAGCAGTGAATTATTGGCAAAGAAAATCAACCTCTCACTGTCAAAACACCCTTTCTCATCTGAACAAACCACCATCACTATGACGGCCAGTATTGGCGTTAGTCATGCAGACAATAAACTGCCACCAGAATCTGCATTAACAAATCTGCTTTTCCAGGCAGACAAGGCGCTTTATTCTGCCAAACATAAAGGACGCAATCGGGTTGCTATATACAACAGTGAAGAACACTTTCAGCCGCCTATAAAAGATGCGGCTTCCTGACGACCACTTCTGGCAACTAACTCCCGACAACTAACCCCCAGCAACTAAAAAATCAGCCGTTCAACTTCTTCTTAAGTAGCTCATTAACCTGTTGAGGGTTGGCCTTACCCTGAGTCGCCTTCATTACCTGACCCACAAAAAAACCAAATAATTTATCTTTACCACCCCGGTATTGCTCCACCTGCCCCGGATTATTGGTAATAATTTCATCGATGACAGGTTCGATAGCACTGGAATCTGTAATCTGTTTCAGGCCTTTTGCTTCGATAATTGCGTCTGCATCGCCTTCACCATTCCACATGGCATCAAACACTTCTTTGGCAATTTTTCCGGAGATGGTGTTATCACTAATACGTTTTATCATACCTCCCAACATTTCCGCTGACACGGAACTTGCTGTAATTTCCAGATCACTTTTATTTAAAGCTGCTGTTAGCTCCCCCATTACCCAATTGGCTGATAGGTTTACTACACTGGAGGCGGAGGCAGTTTGTTCAAAATATTCTGCTACATCTCTGTTCACAGTTAATATTGCTGCATCATCGGCACTCAACCCAAGCTGGTCGATAAACCGATGTTTTTTCTCGTCGGGCAATTCTGGCAATGTAGACTTAACTTCTTCGAGAAAACTTTCCTCAATAACAACAGGCAGTAAATCCGGGTCGGGAAAGTAACGATAATCGTTAGCTTCTTCCTTGCTGCGCATGGAACGTGTCTCATTTTTATCCGCATCGTAAAGGCGCGTTTCCTGGACCACCTTGCCGCCGCCTTCGATGACATCAATTTGTCGTTCCACTTCTATCTCAATAGCCTTTTCAACAAATCGAAATGAGTTAATGTTTTTTAATTCCGCGCGAGTTCCAAATTCTTTCTTGCCCTCTGGTCTCACCGAAACGTTAGCATCACAACGGAAAGAGCCTTCCTGCATATTACCGTCACAAATTTCCAAATACTGAACCAGTGAATGAATTTTTTTCATGTAGGCAACAGCTTCTTTTGCTGAACGCATATCGGGTTCAGAAACAATTTCCAACAACGGTGTTCCCGC
>JAUVNZ010000126.1 GCA_030599435.1 Gammaproteobacteria bacterium
CTATATCCACGGTCATTTTTTCTTTATAGATTTCTACCATGACACTGTTGGTTCCTAGAATAATATTTGAACAGGATAAGGCACTTTTCCTCAAATATTAGCAGGTATTGCTCGTTGTTCTTGCGTGAAGTAAAGATTTTTTTGTATTTTTTTCTGCTATCCATTGCGACATGTATTGAGTGCTTTTCATGGAATGATGTTTAAGCATGGCACCCGTAAAGTTATTTAAACGATATTGCTCTAAATTTTCTTCTACTTCAGTTATTCTTGATATTAACCGGGCGCCAGGTAACTGACCGTCGAATCGTGACTTTAATAGCGAAATTCCATATTCCTGTGCTTTGAGCCATTCTTGTTTATTGTTATATAAGTTAACAGCTGCATCTGCAAATTCAGCAACGTCATCCGCAACAACACCAGGCCAGGGTTCTGGTTGTAACGTATGGCTCATTCCTTCGCTACCAATCGATGTGGTAATACTCGGTGTCTGCGCTATCATCGCATCGACTAACTTACCTTTAATGCCAGCACCAAATCTTAGTGGCGCTAAACACAGTCGATATTGTTCCATCGTAGTTAAAGCATCCTCAGCCCAGCCTTTGATTAAAAAACCTGTTTTCGGATTGTTTAAGCTGGTGGCCTTTGGTGGCGGATAAGCACCATAAATATGCAATTCAGCGTCTGGCAGTTGTTTCCTGATCAACGGCCAGATTTCCTGTAGATACAACACCGCGTCCCAATTAGGTGCATGGCGAAAATTACCAATCGTCATAAAATGTTTGCGGTCAGAAAATGGCGTTGTTTTGGTTGGGATGTTTGCCAGATCAACCATAAACGGTAGATAGTGAAGTAAACTTGCGTCTACTTTGAAGGTATCGACTAGCAGCTCCATTTCAAAGCTGGAAATGATCAAAGATAGATCACAGCGGTGTATGGCCGATATTTCGCGTTTTGCAAGATCACTGAATAGATCTGCTTGTGACATTTCACGTTCGGCTTTAAGAGCTTGATGACGCGCATGTCGTAAACACTGCAAATCTTCCGTGTCTAAAATTTTCAGCGCGTTTGGACAATTCTTTTCAACTCTCCAACCAAATTGTTCCTCCATCATAAAACGATCGAACAAAACAATATCGGGTTGGTATTCGGTAATATAGGAATCAAAACTATCGCAATTCAGCGTAATACTTTGGCTGGAAATTCCTTCGCTCGCCAAATCAATCATGTGCTCTGTTGGTTGTGATGGAGTTGCGAATTCGACCAGCCAGTTTTGTTGTTTGAATAGACGTAGGATCGACATCATGTGGCTATCCGCAGCCGAAGAATTTGGCTCAGGCCACACATAACCAATGACTAATATTTTTTTCATTATTTATATAAAAGGGGGGGTAACGGGTGTCAGTCACTTATTATTCTAATATTTTTTATGGCCTATTATGTCCGCTCTTCTTCGTCACTTGGTGTTTTTTCAGTGGATACATCACCGCGAGTTGAATGATACCAAACTGGATCCTCGTTACGGAGCGTATCACCGAATGCTGCTAATTCCATTTTTGTTAAGTGTTTAACAGCCCCTTCCGTTCCATCGGATAGTGTCAGATACACTGTGCCTGATTTATTAGATGCTTCCCAATACAATGAATAATCTTTAATCTTTTTCCACATCATCTTTCTCCGGTTCGCTTTGTTGCCCCTGCCATTTTGCGTAACATTCCAGGCCACAGAAGTTGAGCACGTAACCCGATGCTTCATCACTCTTTGCTTCAGATATCGGAACTTCCTTCATGCAGATTTCGCATGCAACCTTTTCTTTTGGCGATGATTCGTTGATTTCTGCCATAACACACTCCCTTTAGTCTGCTGCTACCTGCGAATATGAAACTGTATTCAGCATCATTTACGTCAGATAACTCTATTGTTTCAATATCATCTTGTTGCACTGAAGAGACTCCTTAAACCCATGAACAGCACTCGACAATCTCATCCAAAAAACCCGCTATTGATGTACTGATTATAGTTGATTTGGGAATGAGTTAAATTAATTGCTCTATGATCTGGTTTGCTCTCATTTATTCTATGCTCAATTATCAAGCAAGCAAAACAGCAACGATACCGGTTATAAAAATCCCATCAAAGGTGCCTGCTCCACCAATTGAGGCCAGTGGTGCGCCAAGTTTATGAATATCTTTCATTCGCATTAAATCAGCACCGATAATGACACCCAGAGTACCAGATATATAAGCAAGAGGTGCGCTGTAAGCAGGATTTACCAGTATTGCGATCAGAGCAGCGCTTAATGGTGCAACGAATATTGGAATACCAATCCCAAGTCCCTGTATAGGACGACTTGTCAGGCGGCTAATGGTAGTTACAAAGCCGATACCTAATAAGGCTTCTAATATATTGATGTCTACATTAGTAAAAAGGTATATGGAGAAAACAAACGGAATAAGGCAACCCCCAACATTAACCGCAATGATCGTTTTCCCCTCAAAAGCTAAATGTTGCTGACGCAATAATTCCCACATTTGTTTTGGTATAGGGTGAGTTGGCGCATCTGCCTTCATGGTGAAAATAGGTAAATTAATCCCACTTCCGATTAAAGAAGCAATTAACAGAGTAAATGCTGATGTAGGAGAAAGCCCCAGTTTGTCGAAAGCAATTGTGAGCAAACCAAGCTGGATAAACGCCAGCATAAAGCCTAGCGTGAATAGAAAAAGTAATAGTTGAATTATTGAAAAGCGTTTTTGCATCGTTTCTTTGTATTGATCAATATTTAATCCCTCCGTCCCCTTTAATCGGATCTTTCACGCCTTGTTAATCCGACTCATCAACGTCTCCACCAGATCCATGGGTAATGGGAAAACGATGGTATTGGATCGTTCGCCGGCAATTTCTGTCAGCGTCTGTAGATAGCGTAACTGCAATGCCTGGGGTTGTTGAGAGAGTATCTCCGCAGCTTCCTTCAATTTTGCGGCAGCCTGCATTTCACCTTCCGCATGGATGACCTTCGCACGCCGTGTACGTTCTGCTTCGGCTTGTTTGGCAATTGCTCGGATCATACTTTCGTTGAGATCGACGTGCTTGATTTCAACATTGCTGACCTTTATTCCCCAGGCATCAGTCTGTTTGTCCAGTACAGCCTGGATATCGGTATTAAGTCGTTCCCTCTCTGCCAGCATCTCATCCAGCTCGTGTTGGCCTAATACAGACCGAAGTGTCGTCTGGGCAAGCTGGCTCGTTGCCTCAAAGAAATTCTCGACTTGAATGATCGCCTTATCCGGTTCAATCACCCGAAAGTAGACCACTGCATTAACATGCACCGATACATTGTCACGCGAGATAACATCCTGACTAGGGACATCCATGACGATGGTACGAAGATCCACCCTCTCCATTTGCTGGATCACCGGAATAATGATGATAAACCCCGGACCCTTGACCTTCCAGTATCGGCCAAGCATAAAGACTACGCCTCGCTCATATTCACGCAAAATCTTGATCGCCGAGGCTAAGAACATCACCACGATGGCCAAAACAAAATAAAGTGTATATGCAGTCATGATCCTTCCTCCTGGCTTGATGCTTCTATTGGTTCTACATCCAGTGTTAATCCTTTGCTGCCGATGACTCTGACCAACTGGCCATTTTTTAAAGGGGTTTTACTCCGCGCCTGCCAGCGTTCGCTGTGAATGGAAACCGTTCCCTGTTGTTCGAAACCATTGATGACGGTCGCTTCACCACCCAACAATTCCTCCAACCCACTCACCACTTTTTTACGCCTTGCCTTCATTGCCATTCCGATAACAAAAATGAAGATCAAGGCACTGGTCACTGCAAAGGTAACGATTACCGAGATATCGATACCGAAACCGGGTGCCTTTGTATCAATAAGAATAATGGAACCAAATACAAACGAGACAACCCCACCCATGCCCAGGATGCCAAAACTGGGTTCAAAGGCTTCACCCACCATTAATGCCACACCCAGCAATATAAGCGCCATGCCGGCGTAGTTAATCGGTAATAACTGAAATGCATATAAGGCCAGCAACAGCGATATAGCGCCCACGGTGCCGGGCACAATGGCACCCGGATTGGAAAATTCTAATATCAGTCCATAGATGCCGATCATCATCAGGATATAGGCCACATTGGGATTGGTGATCACACTTAGAAATCTGGAGCGCCAGTCTGGGAGGAGTTCTCTGGTGGGCAAGCCCGCGACATGCAAAGTGCGCTTATGCCCTAAC
Source organism: Gammaproteobacteria bacterium (assembly GCA_030599435.1). The sequence continues at coordinate 4,254 of JAUVNZ010000126.1, forward strand.
ACCATCACTTCACGACCATCGACCTGTTTAAGTAAATCTGCCAGCCCTGCTGCGATAATGTCTATCACGTTTAGTGACAGAGCCTCGCTAGCCGGTAGACTGGCGGCTTCACGAACGGCTTTTTCTGCCCAGTCCTGATTCCGACCATGGAGTTCAGCCAGACTCCGTATATAGGCAACGGCATCATTGATGATTTTTTTCTTCATGGCCGATTTTTCGCTCTCCTCGACCGGCGCATCTTTATCTGGCACCCCTTCCGGCGTCGCTTTTGGCATACCCTTTGGCTCAGGCGGCTCAAAGCCCCCTATCTGCACCGGCGTTGCCGCGCCCAGATTGGTGCCTGGCGACATGGCCGCAATATGGCTGGCATAAAGGATATAGGTGCCAGCACTGGCGGCCCGCGCACCGCTCGGCGAGACAAAACTTGCGACGGGTACGACTGAATTGGTAATGTTCTTGATGATTTCCCGCATGGCCGAATCCAGTCCGCCCGGTGTATCCATGCGGATCACAACCAGCTCTGCTCGCTGGTCTGCAGCGGCTTCTAATGCCCGCCCTATATAATCATCAGTGGCCGGGCCAATAGCCTCATCGATGGTCAACAGCATGACATGGCTACCCACGGTGTTTGCGGTAGCGAAAGACAATAGAAAAACCGCAAAAATAAGCGGTAACAAGAGGTAAATAAACTTTTTTAATCGGGCCACTTCAACGATTTCCTCTACCACAATGTGATAAGAGCGTTATTTCATATGACTACGTCTAAGTATAGTTGAAGTCATCAGCCCTACTTCCCGATTCCTGGAGTCATTCTCATTCCGTGCTTTTATTAGATGAATTTCAACAAGAACCTTACAGCTTGAGAGAGACTAAGACGTGGCGCTAACTCCGGCGCCCCACGATAACTATCACTGCTATACTTTTGGCAGTCTCTGATTAAATTATTCTGTCGAATGCCTGGGTCCAGCACTATCAGAATTTACAGGATTTCGGCATATGCACTGGGAGAGGAAAATGCCTGACATCAATCAGTTAGCCGAAAGCCATATCAAAGAACACGAAGCACGCCTGAAACATATCGATGAACTCATGGAACA
>JAUVNZ010000285.1 GCA_030599435.1 Gammaproteobacteria bacterium
AGAATCGCACCTGATAGCTTAAGGAGATCCTGTCGATTTGAACCAACTTGTTCAAACTACATGCTCCAATCAATTGAAAAAAATGGGGTTACAATTGGTGTTAAAAGAGGGATACAACGCCTTATACGTTGCAGACCACCAAATGGCGGTATAGATAAACCATAAAACTGAGGAGAAGTTATGTCTAAGTATCAAGTTATTCCGTTTATCGGAAGAATAAAAGGTAAGCAAACTGCGAATGATGTTAGCGATCAACTAGAAGAGCTAATAAATAAGGGCATAGATAATGGCTTAGAATTTGTTCAACTTGGGGGAGTAAATATTGAAGTACAACCAGGTTGTATTGCAGCGTTATTTGGTAAAAAAGTGGATTACACTCGCTTTGATATGGCAATATTTAAAGACAAAAACTAACGAATAAGGATAGATCGTGTGAGTAAAACGAACCACGATCTTATCCAGTGGTTGAACAAGCCCGATTTGTTGGCTGGCACTATAATATAAGCAAATATCTTTTTTTGAGATATGTCTGGCGAGGTCCCCAGTAGACTGGGGACCATTTTACAGGCGAGGGGTAACATTAGCCTCCGGGGAGGCTTTTAAAAAAAGGCAGGATTACGTCATAAGGTATTGCCGGTCTCCTCTATAAAGTTGCGTGGATGCCCTGTCCATGAAGATTATTTACTCTCGGTTGACGAAGCCGACGATTAACATGGACGCCCGGCAATGAGGACACTTAAAGCCTGGCCTTGGCCGGTGTGATGCAGCCTCGATAATCACCTGGAGTACCAACTGCACCAGTAAGAGCAGTTTTTTAGAGTTGCCGTGGAGGAAACCGTAATCCCTGACACGGCGAAAGCCCCGTGGTAAAACGTGGCGCATGAGGAGCCAAAGAAAGTCTTCACCCTTTAGCGTACGGTATTTTGTTTTTTCCGTTTTGCTTTCGGTATATTTAAAAGTTACCTTTCCGTCTCGATTTTCGATGATGTTATTTTCGCTGATAACACCCCGGTAAAGGTAACGGGAGAGGTATTCCAGGGCCGGTTTACCTCTCCCGACATGTTTGCAATCGATAACCCATTTGGCAGGCGTTTCATTGGGAATATCCAGCTTTGCCGCCTTCACCGCAGCAAGAAAGCGAGCCCGAAAAACCTCTGCCAGGGCAAACTCATTGAAGAGGTATTTGGCTTTTTTCTTTTTCCATTGTTTTCTCGCCTTGTCTACGCCGCCACCTGGTACGATGACGTGTAAGTGCGGGTGATAATCGAGTCGGCGTGAATGAGTATGCAGCACTGCTGTCATGCCGATATTGGCGCCGAGATGTTTTGGATTGAGTCCAAAATCTTTGAGCGTACTGATTGCAGCGGCAAAAAGGATATTATAAATCACCCGTTGATGTTGCCAAGCCAGCTTCCTGAATTGACGGGGTAATGTGAAGGTAACCATGAAATACTCCACAGGCAGCAATTTGGCCCGTTGCCGATCGAGCCAGATAGTGGTTTCATGGTTTTGACAGTGGGGACAACTGCGGTGTCCGCAGGATTTCGGTCGATATTCCTGCCTGCCGCAATCGGCACAACGTAGCACAATTTCACCGGAATCTGCAGTTCTGCAACGCAGCATGGCGGCTATGGCCGAGTGATGGCCCGGCAATAAAGATGCTTCATATTTAATTTTCAAGGCAGGAAGGTATTGTTTAATAAGAGACGCCGGTTCCATGATTAGCGCCTCCCCAACTTGACTTTGAGGCTGCTCACCAATCGGTTAATGGCGTCTGCCGAATTTTGTTCGGTAATATCTGTCAGGTGAGTATATCGTGCGGTGGTTGTCGGGCTGGCATGACCGAGCAGCGCCTGGATATGTCGCAGACTTAAGCCCCGTTCAAGCAGGTGTGTGGCAAAACTGTGCCGCAGTGAGTGAGGGGAGACTTTTTTTTAATTCCGCAGGCGGTGACGACGGCTTTCATCGCCGCCTGAGTGGAGCCGCGATCCATGTGAGTCGTTGCATTTCGAATACGTTCCGGCGAACCTGTTGGATTTGGGAAGAGCAATTTGGGGTGTTTGTGTTTGAGCCACAAGGCGCGTAATGCATCGTATGTAAGGTCAGGCAGTGGAAGCATCCGATCTTTGTGCCCCTTGCCACGTCGAATATGAACCTGCTTTCGTTGACCATCGATATCGCCTACTTGAAGGGCCAGGGCTTCCCCGAGGCGCAGTCCCATTGAATATGTGGTCAGCAGAAAAACCCGGTAACGGAGTTTTCGGGTGGCTCCGATCATTTTTTCCACTTCGGAGAGGCTGAGGATGTCGGGTAAGGTCTTGATTTGGGGAGGTTTGATAATCTTAACCCATGACCAGTCACGCTCAAGGACATGTTTCCAAAAGAATTGCAAACCGTTTCGATCGATCTTTACGGTGCTCCATGAATGAGAATCGACTAAAGCGGCAAAATAGACCTTTAATTGTTCGGTGATTAGCTGATCGGGGCAGCAATCGAAATATTTAGCAATTCGCCGCACCGCCCGTGCGTAGGAATCAATGGTTTTGTCACTCATTCCTTGAAGCTTCAATGCCCTGAGATGACGTTGGTACTGATCATTGAATCTGGTTTGTTCACTTTGTTTCATGATAAACTCCTTGTTTATAGAACCCGGACTTGGGTAGGCACCGCCCCGGATTGAGCGCGCAAGAAGTTTATACACGATTTTGATTTTTTCCGCCGCAGTAGCGGCTTCGTTCAACAATGCGTTCAAGCGGGACTCGCGAAAAAGCGTCGCGAGCCCCTTAACTTAGTCGTTGAACCTGTAGGAAAACAACTCTTTCTATCCGTAATCGTTAATTCTTGATGTTTTTCTTTCCGCTGCTTTGTAGGTGAAGTCCTCAACGCTACCTTCCTGAAAGAATCAAAAGCACTTTTCACTGAAACACAGTAGATTACAACTAGTA
>JAUVNZ010000229.1 GCA_030599435.1 Gammaproteobacteria bacterium
CAATTTTGATGCCCTCAGGAACCATATGCTCAACAGGATGTGAAAAACCCAAAGATAAATTAACTTTATTACCTTGTACCTGGGCGCGATAACCAACGCCGATAAGAGTCAGTTTCTTTTCAAAACCCTGACTGACACCAGCAACCATATTGTTGACCAAAGCACGCATGGTGCCTGCCATAGCGTTAGCAGCTTTTTCACCACTAGTAGCTGAAAATTTCAGCACTGTATCATCTTTATTTACATCAACAAAAGCATGCGTAGCCTGACTTAATTCCCCTTTAGGACCTTTAACCTTAATGATCTGGTCGCTCAAGGTGACTTCAACACCTGAAGGAATCTCTACCGGATTACTAGCAATTCGTGACATTTCTTATCCCCCTACGCTACGTAGCAAATGACTTCGCCACCACAGCCCGCTTTGCGAGCTGCGCGATCGGTCATTAAACCGTTAGAGGTGGATATGACAGCGATACCAAGACCATTAATCACATTGGGCAAATCATCTTTACCTTTATAAATGCGTAATCCTGGACGGCTTACCCGTTTAACCATATCAATAACCGGTTTCCCCTCGTAATATTTCAGGGAAATTTCCAAAACCGGCTTACCATCGATATCCTGCACAGAACTTTCGTTGACGTAACCTTCTTCCTTAAGCAGGTTTGCAATAGCAACTTTTTGCTTTGAGGAAGGCATAGCCACTACCAGCTTTCCAGCTGCCAGGGCGTTGCGGATACGAGTCAACATGTCTGCAATTGGATCAGTCATGCTCATGCCATTAAACTCCTAAACTCTCTTTCAAAAACACTAATAAAATAATGAAACTTAAAAAACTTTCTAAACCAGTTACCAACTAGCCTTAACCAGGCCAGGAATGTCACCACGCATTGCGGCTTCACGTAACTTGGTCCGGCTCAATCCAAATTTACGGTAATAGCCATGAGGACGACCAGTAATTCTGCAACGATTACGTTGACGACATGGGCTTGCATTACGTGGCAGGCTCTGGAATTTCTTCTGGGCATCTGCTCTTTCTTCCGGGCTAAGGTCAGGGTTTTTCAGTAGCGCCTTAAGCTCCGCACGCTTTGCAGCATACTTTTCTACTGTACGAGCCCTTTTTAGCTCCCGATTAATAATTGATGTCTTTGCCATATCGCTTCGTCTCTACTTTTTGAGCGGTAAGTTAAATGCTGTTAATAAAGCCCGTGCTTCATCATCAGTCTTAGCGCTGGTAGTAAATGTAATATCCATTCCCCGAATCGTATCAATTTGATCGTAATCAATTTCTGGGAAAATAATTTGTTCCTGAATACCCATGCTGTAGTTGCCACGGCCATCAAACGCATTAGCCTTCAAACCACGGAAATCTCGTACACGTGGAATCGCTATACTGATCAAACGATCCAGAAAATCGTACATGCGCTCACGACGCAAGGTCACTTTACAACCGACAGGCCAGCCTTCACGTACCTTAAAACCGGCAACTGATAACCGTGCATTGTTCACAATGGGTTTTTGACCAGCGATTTTAGTCATATCACCCACAGCATGCTGGATGACCTTTTTATCGCCAATCGCTTCACCAACACCCATATTCAGGGTGATCTTTTCCAGCTTCGGTACTTCCATTACGCTCTTATAACCAAACTGGTCTTTCAATTGCGCAACGACAGTATCTTTATAAAATTCTCTTAATCGCGACATGACTATTTTCCGTATTTCTCTTCTCTTTAAGCTCTATTTCTTTATAAAAAGATTAGGCTCTAAATATCGATAACTTCGTTATTCGATTTAAAGTATCTTACTTTCTGACCATCCTTCAGGGTCTTGATACCTACTCGATCGGCTTTGCCTGTAGCAGGATTGAACAAAGCAATATTAGAGGCGTTTAAAGGCATCTCTTTTTCAAGAATGCCGCCAGTCTCCCCCACGTTAGGATTTGGCTTAACGTGCTTCTTGGCCATATTGCAGCCTTCAACAAACACACGGCCATCCGCAATGCTCAGCACAGAGCCTTTTTTACCTTTATCTTTGCCAGTAATGACTATTACCTCATCACCTTTTTTAATCTTGTGCATCGTAATTCTCTCTAAAAACTGTCTGCGGAACCCTGTTTTAAATTCTGGTAATACTATTCTTACAAAAAACTTTTATAAAACTTCAGGAGCCAATGAGATAATTTTCATGAAACGCTCACTGCGTAACTCGCGTGTCACTGGCCCAAATATGCGTGTACCGATTGGCTGCAGGCTTGCATTCAACAACACTGCTGCATTGCCATCAAAACGAATCAACGAACCATCCGGGCGACGCACACCTTTTGCTGTACGGACAACAACGGCATTGTAAACCTCGCCTTTCTTGACTTTTCCTCGAGGAATCGCCTCTTTGATGCTCACCTTAATAATGTCACCAATACCAGCATAACGGCGCTTGGAACCGCCTAGCACCTTAATACACATCAACCGACGAGCACCGCTGTTATCAGCCACATCTAACACTGTTTGCATCTGAATCATCGAAACATCTCCGCAAAATCACGCCCTTATTGTCATAAAAAGGCTAATAATAAAGACTAATAAAAAGCCTCAAATATCACCCAAATCTACCGATTCGAGGGCGCGCAATAATATCACTAAACCCCACATTGCCCAAATACTTACAGCATTTAAGCCTGTGAAAATCACTTCTGCCGGGACACTCTCCCAGGCACTTCTTTACACCAAAAAAGACGAAGCTAGTTCGCTTTTTTAGTAATTTCAGCCAGTTTCCAGGCCTTGGTCTTGGACATGGGCCGGCACTCAGTAATGGTGACTTGATCGCCCTCATTACATTCGTTGTTCTCGTCATGGACATGCAGCTTGGTCGAACGGCGAATATATTTACCGTACAGTGGATGCTTTACCTTGCGCTCCACCAACACAGTTACTGTGCGATCCATTTTGTTACTAACCACACGTCCAGATTCTGTCCGGATTGTTTTAGCTTCGCTCATTCTGCACCACCCGCAGCTTTTTCATTCATAATCGTTTTTACCCGAGCAATATCCCGATGCACACTTTTCATACGAGCAGGGTTGCCCAATTGACCTGTACCTTTTTGCATACGTAAATTAAATCTTTCACGCAGCAATCCCTGGAGCTCTTCATTTAATTCAGAATCACTTTTACTTCTTAAATCGCTGGCTTTCATTACATTACCGTCCGCGTTACAAAAGTAGTCGCTACAGGCAACTTGGCTGCAGCAAGTTTAAAAGCTTCACGAGCGAGTTCTTCACCAACACCTTCCATCTCGAAAAGCATACGGCCAGGTTGTATCTGGGCTACCCAGTATTCCACGCCGCCTTTAACCTTACCCATACGAACCTCAAGAGGCTTCTTGGTAATAGGTTTGTCGGGGAAAACCCGAATCCAGATTTTACCGCCACGTTTAATATGACGAGTCATGGCACGACGACTTGCCTCAATCTGACGCGCCGTAATCCGGCC
>JAUVNZ010000256.1 GCA_030599435.1 Gammaproteobacteria bacterium
AAGCGGCCCAATAGCCACATCAGCTCAACATTGCGGCCTGCTTCACGCTCCAGGCGTCGTGATGATTGTATGCGATTAAGGTAACCGTAGACGTAGAGCTTTAGCATCGTGCCAGGGTGATAGGCGGGTCGCCCTGTAATGGCAGAGGTGGTTTTAAATCCCAGACCAGAAAGATCTAAGCTATCGATAAAAACATCAATCACTCTGACAGTATTCTCTTCAGTTATATAATCATCGAGTTGCTCGGGAAATAAGGTGGCTTGTGTTCGAGCTTCGCCTTCGATGAAATCAGTCATAACTTTATCTTTCTGATTGAAAGTTACATTATAATGTTTTTGGTGTTTTCACACAGTCTGAATCAGAAGCGGTCCTCCAGCAGATTGTGCTGTCAGTGAATATTCGGCCATTAACGGACGTTAAATAAAAAAATCAATCGAGTCTGGCCCCATTGATTTCCGAGTCTGACCCCATTGATTTCCATCACCCCGACCTAATTAACTTACTGGCATGTAGAAAAATACAAAGCGCCCATCTTCAATATCTACCATCAATGTTGCGCCATGCGAGATAGCATAATCCACATATCCGGGAATGGCGCTGTCCAGGTGGCACTCGCTCGAATGTTGTGGGGCCTCAAAATCGCGGTCCTTGTCGTACCATGACAACAGCATGTAGTCCCCTAGATACTGCTCGGCCTCTGCATCCGCCAGCATCATCGCGGCTTGGTAACCAGCAACCGGTTGGTCAGGCGACAGTTTAACCACATCAACCCCGGACAAATCCACGCCGGCCCGAAGCAAGCACGCCTCACCACTTTTTGATTGGTCGTTTTTCTCGTTCATAACTATTTAACTCTACAACAAACACATGTCGTGTACTGGAGATATTTGTAGGTAATCGGGCTAGTGGTTAAACCAAGCGCCGGGATTCCTGTCCGCTTGGGCATGTTATTATGCCTATTGGCAAATCCCATTTTCCGATATCCTGCAAGTTTCCTCTGGTAATTCAACTTCCACCGTAGAGTGGTAGAATCCGTATTCTTCAATTAATTCTCTAACTTTTAGCTTTACTTCAGCATATTGCTTCGAATCAAGATTTATATCAGCAACAAGGTGGGCCGAGAGCACCTGATGCTGGTCATCCAAAGACCATATATGAACATGATGTACTGTTTTTACGTGCTCAATTTTTGAGATCTGTTCGCTAACTGTATTAATATCGATTTTTTCTGGAGCCGCCTGAAGCAATATAGGTAATATAGCTCTAACATTCTTTACGACATTCGATAGAATATACAATGTAATCAATATCGCGAGGATAGGATCTAAGATATGGATGTCCTTAAAAAGAAGAATCACTGCGACGACAAGTATTGCCACCCACCCTAAGACATCCTCCAGAAGGTGTGTTCCCACTGTTCTCACATTGATACTTCTCTCCCCCGTCAGCTTTAGCATTGCATAGCCATTAACGACAATTCCTATGACTGCCAAAATTACCATACCCTGAGCATTCGAGTGTTCCGGATCAATAATTCTTGGTACAGCTTCGGACAAGACATAAAAAGAACTTAGAAGTAGAAATAATGTTGAGATTAACGCACCAAGCAATGAGAAGCGTCTGAATCCATATGTATATCTATTGCTTCCCTTGCGTCCAGCAAGACTTTCGAAAGACCATGCTTGGCCTAGCGCGAAGGAATCACCTAAATCATGGACTGCATCCGCAAGTATGGCTGTACTGTTTGTTAAGATACCGCCAATGAACTCAATCAGAGTGAACCCTACGTTTAGGAAAAACGCTAGTTTGATATTTTTCGCTGACGAATGAATATGAGGCATATTTATCTAATGAGCATAACAGGTATTAGCCTGACCCAGGCGGTCAGCCTAAGTAGTATTTAAAAACTTATAATAATTATAAAATTTCTCATTTCACACAACACATTAGAAAAATACTGTCCATATATCAAGCAGACACTGAGTTGCATTTTGCATTGCTTCGAAAATTGCGTACGAATGTCCGTATATGGACTACACCTATTTTACAATGTAAATAAAGTTCAGAACACATACTCAAAACACTGAAGTCAGTGCTTGACTGTACGTGTTTTGCTATTTGTGAAATTATCATTATTATTAATAATATACTTGAAACAAATTAGTTATGAAGAGGTGTTCCTGAACACAAAACGAGTCACCGTCAAATCTGATAAAGGCAGAGGTTCACTATGAAAAAAGTCAATGACATATTAAAGATTAAAGGTCACGATGTCTGGTCTATAGCGCCTGATGCTTCGGTTTATGACGCCATACACCTTATGACTGACAAAAAAGTCGGTGCGCTTACAGTTATTAAAGACTCAAAACTGGTGGGTATGATTTCTGAGACAGACTATACACGGAATGTCATTCTCAAGGGACGATCTTCTCAGAGCACGTCAGTTAAGGAGATTATGACGACACAGGTACTGTATGTTCAACCTGAACAGGATATTGAGGACTGTATGGTTTTGATGACAGAAAAACGTACTCGACACCTACCAGTTTTGGATGAAGGGAAATTGATCGGTATAATTTCGATTGGCGACGTTGTGAAATCGATCATAGACGAACAGCAGTTCACGATTGAACAACTGGAACGCTATATCACCGGATAGCTGAACAAACCCTATAATATTCGTACACTCCTACCAAACGCCAGACATCATGTACGGTATTGGAGACTATATAGGTGATTCCTGGCTATACATCTACTGATGCAAAACAGACAAAAACTTTAGGAGGACACTTACATGCCTGACCATATTTACAAGTCAATAGAACTTACCGGAACATCTAAAACAAGTGTTGAAGAAGCCATTAATAACGCAATTACGAAAGCGAACAAAACAATTCATAACCTTAGATGGGTTGAAGTGACCAATATTCGCGGTGTTATTGAAAACAACGTCATAGCTCATTGGCAAATCACAATGAAAGTGAGTTTTACACTTGATGAATGACTATGGGTGAGATCTAAATTAACTTCTTTGGAATTGTCGACAAGACTATAGTGATCAGTTTTGGTGTGACTAGTAATTAGGCCGAGTGTCCATTATGGGTCGGCTTCGCTCTGTCGGCTCATACTCCCGAATGCGAATATGCGGCCAATAATGGATGTTCAACGTCGCAATTAACAGGCGCGCCACTTTTTTGGCGCAACCTTGTTGAATCGCCTTGTTAGAGCGC
>JAUVNZ010000182.1 GCA_030599435.1 Gammaproteobacteria bacterium
CATCCAAAAAAACCTGTTTATTAGTCGTAATTTGAAGTGAAAAATAAGGTCGTTTAATAATGTCTCGAAGTATTCAGGAGAAAATAACTGACACTATTGACAGTGGTGAAAGTGAATCAGGTTCAGGTTTAGTATTTAGAGTCGAAACATTAGCAGATAAAAACCCACGTGCTTATCTTATTCTTGCATTAATCGCTGCAGTTGCAGGTTACGCTTACTTATTATTTTCACCAGCAGTTGTTTTAACCACATTTTATTTTCTTCATGAAATGATTCCTGCTGTAAAAAGCAATCAGGACTGGGCGCCAATAGGTGTAATCAGTTTAATCGCAATCTTGTTTATATATTCATCTGTTCGCACGGTACAGTTAAAATTTTCACATGTTAAAGGCTTAAAGTTAACAAAAGAAATGACACCGGATTTATACGAAGTAATATCAGAAGTTCGTTCTCATTTTAAACGACCAAAAATAAAAAACGTTGTAATAACTGAAAAATTTGAATGCCGTATTGAAAGCATACCTAGATTAGGAATTCCCGTAGCATCGTTTAATACATTGGTTATTGGATTACCTTTATTACAGACCATGTCACCGGAAGATTTCCGTTATGAATTATCTCGTTGCATTGGCCAACATTCAAAAATTCTTCCGAGTCTCACCCTGTTTGTTTATAAGTCTCATAATCTATGGACTATGTATAACGAATCGCTTGGTAAATACAAGAAATTTGGCACAAGTCCTCTTCGTTGGTTCTTTAAAACATACTCGCGGTTATTCGGAATAATTGCTGCTCCTGCGATTCGTATGGAAGAGCTGGAAGCAGATTTATTTGCGCTTGAGTATATAAATGAAAAAGATGTGTTTGAAGCGTTAAAATCTGAGGCGATAAGCAGAACATTGCTCAATACACATTACTGGCCCAATGTGCGCAAAATGGTAATGAAGCATCCAAACATAGCCATAAAACCATTTGCAAATCTTGAAAACGCAGTGCGTACTGAAGCTTTACAAAATAATCGTAAGAAATGGTTAAGTGATGCCTATTTATCGGGACAATTACCTGGGGATTTAATGCCAAGTTTTAGGCAAAGAATGGAATACATAGGGCATGCGAAAATGAGATCTATCCCTGTAATAGGAATGAATTCAGCGGAAAAATATCTTGGAGATACCAGGAAAAATATTATCCCAATTATTGATAAATTATGGCGATCCACAACATTATCTAATTGGGTAAGAGAATATAAAGAACAGCGCAGAGACATAGGGAAAATAAATGATCTGACACGAAAAGCGCAGAAACACATTTTATGGCCAAAGGATATTATTTGTTACGCCTGTTTGGCTAAGAAACTTCGTGGATATTCAATGGCAAGCTCGGTTAATAAACTGATGAGAAGAAATATACACAATATTACGCCAGCATTTATTTCAAGTCGTTTACAATCTCAGCAGGGATCTGGCGACATTTTTTAATACAAGTTATAAAACGAAGAGATTAAAAGGGGGTTTGGGCTAAAGCTACCTGGATAAGCAATCAGGTGGCTTTAGTTTTTTTAGTCGTTTAGGAAGCTTGTAATCCATTCCTGAAGATCATCGGGTGACTCTAATAGCACATCAGCCTGCCAGTCATCGGGATTGTCATTTTCACCAATGTAGCCAAACAGAGCGACTGCCGTACGTACTCCAGCATGCCGGCCAGCTTCAATATCACGCTCTGCATCGCCAACATAAAGACATTGTTCAGCATCACTACCAGCTAGATGGCAGCCGTGCAAAATGGGTTCAGGGTGTGGTTTACGATTCTCACAGGTATCACCACTTATAATACATGCCGCACGCTCAGTAAGACTTAACGATTCCATTAGTGGTTCGGTTAGCCAGCCAGGTTTATTAGTTACCACACCCCAGTTCATATCTTCTGCTTCAATCGCACAGAGTAGGTCTTGCATACCCGGAAAGAGTTCTGTTTCTCGTGTGATGTTATCTCTGTATATATCTAGCAGACGTTGGCGTAAGAAATCGAAATCAGGATGTTCCTGTTCAATACCGAAGCCCAGTTTTACCAAAGCAATGCCACCATGCGAAACAACAGGGCGGATTTTCTCAAAAGGTAACGCCTCTTGCCCCTGTTCTTCCAGTACGCAGTTCAGTGCATAAGCAAGGTCGGGTGCTGTGTCGGCGAGGGTGCCATCAAGGTCAAACAGGACGGTGCGAATCGGTAGTTGGTTGTTCACAGAAATTATTGTTAACGGAGATAAGTTGGTAACAAATTATTCGCTAGGGACGCAATGTGCAAGATAGTTTACATCCAGATCACGGCCCAACTTGTATTGCTGAGTGAGTGGATTGTATGTCATACCGGTTACGTCGCGCATAGTAAGTCCCGCATGGCGCGCCCAGCTTTCCATCTCTGAAGGACGAATAAATTTAGCGTAGTCGTGAGTACCTTTGGGTAACAGGCGCAACAAATATTCGGCACCGACTATGGCAAACAGATAAGATTTTGCATTTCGATTTATTGTAGAGAAAAAAACCGTACCGCCTGGTTTTACCAGTTGTGCGCAGGCTGTAATAACAGAAGAGGGGTCAGGCACGTGTTCAAGCATTTCCATACAGGTAACGACATCAAACTGGTTTGGGTGTTGTTCAGCCATGGCTTCAGCAGTGATTTGTTGATAGTCGACTTCGATGCCACATTCCAGTCCATGTAGCTTTGCCACTTTTAATGGTGCTACGCCCATATCAATGCCTGTTACCGTTGCACCTTTTGTCACCATACTTTCAGCAAGGATCCCGCCACCACAACCAACGTCGATGACAGTCTTGTTCTTTAAATTACCAGCTTCGAGATCACCGCAGCGTTGGTCGATATAGTCGAGCCGTAATGGATTGATTTCGTGCAGGGGTTTGAAGTCACTACGTGGGTCCCACCAACGGGAAGCCAATGCCTCGAACTTGGCAATCTCGGCGGGGTCGGCGTTATGTCCAGTATTACCAGCAGCGGTAGAATTGAAAGTTGTATCGGTCATATGAGTTGTATCGGTCATGGGTGAAGAATAGCGTATTCCGGGTTCGTAGTCTTAAAGCTGTGTCTATATATTAGTTATATTAGCTCTTTGTTTGAATTTTTTCCGCCCACTGTTGAGCTTTAGTAACAATAGCGGCTTCATCCAGCGTAGTTAAAACACGGTCTTTTAGCAGATGTTGTCCAGCCACCCACACATTGCTGACTTGTTCTCGTCCGGCAGCGTAGACTATCTGCGAAATGGGGTTAAACAAAGGCTGGGTTTCCAGTGCACCAAGATTTACCGCAGTTATATCGGCGGCCTTACCAGCTTCCAGTGAGCCGATGTGTGAATCCAGACCCAGCGCTTTGGCGCTGCCCAGAGTCGCCATGTGTAAAACTTGTGCGGCGCTTACTGCGCTGGCATCGCACGCCACAGCTTTACCCAACATAGCAGCACTGCGCATTTCGCCGAACATATCCAGATCATTATTACTGGCAGCACCGTCGGTACCCAACGCAACATTAACACCAGCATCTAATAGTTGCTGCACGGGGCAAAAGCCACTGGCAAGTTTCATATTAGACTCAGGGCAATGCACCACGTGGGCACCACGAGTGGCGACGTGTTCTACCTCTTCATCTACAAGTTGGGTCATGTGTACGGTGATTAATCGTGGCGATACCAATCCCAGTTCTTCCAGTCGTGCCAGTGGCCGTTGGCCAGTATTGTCTTCAGCCTCGGCGACTTCATGAGCGATTTCATGCACATGCATGTGGATAGGAATATCCATTTCTTCCGCGTAAGTCATGACGCGTTGCAATGGTTCATCGGAAACAGTGTATGGCGCATGAGGAGCAAAGGCGGTAGTGATTAGCGGGTTATGCCTAAAGTGGTCGTGCACCTCAATGCCCTTGTGTAAATACTCATCAGGATTGGCTGCCCACACAGTGGGAAAGTCGATGATGATTAAACCGACAACGGCACGCATACCAGCGTTGTCGGCAATGCGTGCGGTTTCATCTGGAAAAAAATACATATCATTAAAACAGGTAGTACCACTGCGTAACATCTCAGCAATGGCCAGACGTGACCCATCGGCAACGAATTCAGAATTCACCCAATTACTTTCAGCAGGCCAGATATGATTTTGTAACCAGTCCATGAGTGGCAGGTCGTCTGCCAAACCGCGAAACAG
>JAUVNZ010000118.1 GCA_030599435.1 Gammaproteobacteria bacterium
CGCATAAGCAATGGGATGCCCTGGATGGTTTGCAAACCCAAAATCTACGAGCGGTATTTCAATACCATGATGCTCAAACTAATGACGAAGCGTTAACGTGCGCGGTGATGGCTTCTGCCCAAAGCCTGGGGGCCGAATTATTGCTTAATACAGAGTTTCTTGGGGCTCATCTTGGCGAGCGTGGAGATGTGGGTGGAGGCAATGGTGACGATAATAGTGAGGTGCGTTTCAAAGAAGGGGGAGTAGAGAAAAGTTGTCGTTGTCGTGTCATTGTGAATGCGGGTGGGCCCTGGGTGAATTCTGTTTTGGAGCGTGTAGATTCTGGTGTGAGTCAACTGGCGATTGACTTGGTGCAGGGGGCGCACATATTGCTGCGTGGCAAGCTGGAGCGCGGTGTCTATTATCTGGAATCACCCCGGGATCAACGTCCGCTCTTTGCTATACCCTGGCGGTCCAATGGGCAGGATGTGGTGATGGTGGGAACTACCGAAACGAACTTCACCGGTGATCCCAAAAACGTGAGGCCCCTGCCGCAGGAGCAGCAGTATCTCCAGGAAGCGTTTGATCATTATTTTCCGAATGTGCAGAAGGAGGGAGCAAATGCTCGTAGGATTGATGCTTTTGCCGGTCTGCGTGTTTTGCCGACGGGAAATGGTTCTACTGGTGATTTTCATGCAGCCCGGTCACGTGACACCATTTTGTTTCCCGATCGACCAGAAAAACCACGCCTGGTGACTATCTATGGGGGCAAGCTAACTGCTTATCGGGCGACGGCAGAGAAGGTTATGGCATTGGTGCAGGCTTCACTACCGCAACGAAAACCTGTTGCCAGCACCCGTAAATTGCCGCTAGAGCCGGCATAAAAAGCCATTGGTTGCTCGTTGGGGATTCTTGTTGTTAGCGGGAGGCCGATGCGAGTCTTTGGCAGTGGTGGGCTTTGAAAGGCCAATAATGGCTATAATTTCACCAGATGCCTCTTATTTTTAATGGTTTGCTTAATTAGTTTGATTAATTGCTACCATTAGTATGATTTATTGCTAATATTGTATTCCCACCTAAATTAAAGAAGAAATAAGCACAATCCTATGGCTGATCGCAGATTAAAAGTGTTTTATCACGTGGCTCGCCAGTTGAGTTTCACCAAGGCTGCCGAGATATTACATATGACCCAACCGGCGGTCACCTTCCAGGTCCGACAGTTGGAAGAGTGTTTTAATACTCGCCTCTTTGATCGTACCCACAATAAAATCAGTCTTACCGAGGCCGGCGATAGAGTTTTTGCTTTTGCAGAGAAAATATTCCATCTATACGACGAAATGGAAAATGCCGTTCGTGAACTGACAGGTGAGATTAGCGGCGTATTGATTCTGGGTGCCAGCACGACTGTCGCAGAATATATGTTGCCCGCATTGCTAGGTGACTTCAAAGAAAAATATCCTGACGTCAATATTCGCCTTAAGGTGTCTAATACCGACGGCATTGTGTCTATGGTAGAGAATAATGAGATTGACCTGGGTGTTGTAGAAGCACCGGTTACCAACAAGAACCTTGCGGTAGAGGTGTGTCGAACAGACCGTTTGGTGGCCATTACACCGCCTGGGCATGAATTAGCCAAGCACGGGAAAATGGCTGTGAGTTCGATTCTAGAGTATCCGTTTATCTGCAGAGAAGAAGGTTCGGGTACACGTGAAGTTATCATGGAGTATCTCAAGCATGCTGGTGTTGACGAAGGTCAGTTAAATATCATTATGGAGCTGGGAAGCCTGGAAGCACTCAAAGGTGCAGTTGAAGCGGGTATTGGTATCAGTATTGTTTCCCGCGCCACGTTAATCAAAGAAATCAAGTTAGGTTCAGTTGAAGTACTGGAGCTGGATGTACCTCTTGAGCGGCCATTTTCATTCGTTCATCAAAAACATAAATTCCGCCAACGAGCCATGGATGAGTTGCTGGAGTTTGCTCGCAATTATTGCGAGGAACATAAGAATATCGATTAAGGGTTACGATTTATGCCCATGCCTGGCGTTGGCAAGATGAAAACCTCCGAAAAAAAATTACTCGCTTTGTTTAAACGCCTTGAGACATCAGGGCAGGAAACATTATTGGCATTCGCCGAGTTTCTTACTCACCGTAATTCCAGCGAAGACCTTCCGGTAGCACCTCTAGCTAAACCTCAAATTATCCAGCGACCAGAAACAGAAAGCGTTGTGGCGGCAATTAAACGTCTTTCTGCAAGCTATCCAATGTTGGAAAAACCACAATTGTTAAATGAAACCTCAGCAATCATGACCAAACACGTAATGCAGGGCCAAGAAGTAGAAAAAGCTATTGATGAGTTGGAGGCTCTTTTTTTACAGTTTTATGAAGAGATGGTGGAAGAATTCGACAAGGGACAGCAATGAACGTTTTACGTGCCTGGTATGAGCGCAATTTCTCTGACCCTCAGGCGGTAATACTGGCTTTATTTTTAATTAGTGGATTTGTTATTGTCATTTTTTGGGGCGGAATGCTGGCCCCATTATTAGTAAGCGTGGTCATTGCTTATCTTCTTGAAGCAATTGTGCAAATCTTAGAAAAAAATGGGTTGCCGCGTTTTTCTGCAGTGTTGATCGTATTTATAATATTCGTTTTCGTCTTCCTGCTTTTGGTGCTGATGTTGATGCCAATGTTGTCCGGACAGGTAGCGCAATTAATGCAGGAATTGCCACGTCAAATTGATGGAGGGCAACAGTTGTTGATGCGCTTGCCGGAAATGTATCCACAAACAGTTTCTGAAGCCCAGGTGAAAGATATTATGAGTGCTATCCGGCATGAGCTGACAGGTTTTGGGCAAACGCTTTTATCATTATCTATTTCATCAATCCCGGGATTGATTGCGTTGGCGGTTTATCTGTTTTTGGTTCCACTGTTGGTTTTTTTCTTTTTGAAAGACAAACGACTTATTTTAAATTGGGTGGCGAGTTATCTTCCAAAGCAGCGTGGTTTAGCGTCTAAGGTTTGGGCTGAGATGGATCAGCAAATTGGCAACTATGTGCGTGGAAAGTTCTCCGAGATTTTGATTGTTGGTGGCACAACTTATGTCACATTTTTACTGATGGGATTGAATTACGCAGCTTTACTTAGTGCGTTAGTGGGTTTGTCGGTCATCATTCCTTACATTGGCGCAGCGGTAGTGACCATACCAGTTGCTATGATTGCTTTTTTTCAGTGGGGCTGGGGTACTGAGTTCGCGTACTTGATGATCGCTTACGGAGTCATTCAGGCTCTTGATGGCAATGTGGTTGTCCCGCTGTTGTTTTCTGAGGCGGTTAATTTACATCCTGTTGCAATTATAGTGGCGGTCTTGTTGTTTGGCGGACTCTGGGGATTATGGGGAGTTTTCTTTGCAATTCCTTTAGCGACGCTAGTGAAAGCTGTGCTGAGAGCATGGCCAAAACAGGGACAATTTGATCCGATCAGCGAGGCATGATTTTTTGGGGTGTGGGTTCTGAGAATTCTTTCAGTTGGATTGAAGAAATTGGGCGTGATGACGATGTCATATATAGGTCGACTAGATAATGTAGCTACCAATGACAAAAAAACAAATTCCCATAAATGATACAGAAGATTTGGCGCGTACGCTTCGCGAGTCAGTCGCGCACGCAGACTCATTGTTGGGCGATATTCTGTTGACAGGTGGTGAAATTACTCCCGAACAATTACAGGAATCTCTGGATGCCCAGAAAATCTCAGAGCCGCAAAAACATCTAGGTGAATTGCTGGTTGAATTAGGATTTACTAGCCAGGAACAGGTAAATATTGCTCTAGCTGATAAATTGGGTGTCCCTTACGTTAGCCTGGAAGATTTCGAAGTAGAACAGTTTCCCGTTTCCCTGATACCGCCTGATATTGCATTGCAATACAACATGCTACCTTTAGCGGTGATCGGGGATTTGCTGGTTATTGCTATGGAAAACCCATTTGACTGGGACGCGCTGGAAATTGTGCGATTCAATGTTAAAAAAAATATAGAACCTGTTTTATCGCCAGCGCGCGATATTACCCGGGCGCTAAACAAATTCTACAGTGATTTTAGTGAGGACAATTTACTGGAAGAAATGGAGTCCTCTCCCGATTTTCCAGTTATGCCGGCTGGAGTTGATGCATCCCCACATCTTGTTGTGCAAGAAGCTAACAAGGCGCCCATTGTACGGTTGTTGGATGCGATTATTTCACAGGGAATATTTCGAAAAGCATCTGATATAAATATTCGCCCAGAGAAGTTGCGGGTGAATGTATTTTATCGCATTGATGGCAAGATGCAATTCGTGCGTACTTTTCACAAGTCGCTATTGTTGCCATTGATAAGTCGCATCAAGATTATGGGGCATATGGATATTTCTGAACGCAGGTTACCGCAGGATGGGCATGCGAGGGTTTTTCATAATAATCGGCCAGTTGATTTGCGTTTGTCAGTAATTCCTACAGTGGTGGGTGAGAGTGCAGTCCTACGAATTCTTGATAAAGAGGTCGGTTTGAAGCCAATAGATTCTATTGGCCTGATGCCGAAAGAGCTTGAAGCTCTCCGGAGTATGATAACTCAAACCACCGGCATGCTGTTGGTAGTTGGTCCCACAGGTTCAGGTAAGTCAACGACACTGTATGCCATTTTGAATGAGATTCGGAAAAATAATCCTCACGTCATTACAGTTGAAGATCCTGTCGAATATCACATAGAAGGTTTAGAGCAAATTCAAACTGCTTCATCAAGGGGGTATACCTTTGCAGAGGCTTTACGGCATATTTTGCGACATGACCCGGATGTCATCATGGTCGGTGAGATTCGTGATGGTGAAACAGTACAGATTGCAAATAAGGCGGCTCTGACGGGGCATTTGGTGTTGAGTACTTTACATACCAACGATGCTCCAAGCACCATTACACGATTAACAGACATGGGGGTGGAACCCTACTTGTTAAGTTCTACTTTATTGGGAGTTATGTCGCAGCGACTTGTTCGTCTGAATTGTCCACATTGTGTTGAAGAAGTGAAAGGTGATGATGAAATTCGGAAAGCATTAGGGCTTAAGAAATCCGGTGTATTTTTTCGTGGCAAAGGGTGTGCGACGTGTGACTTTACAGGTAGCCATGGGCGGCATGCAGTATGCGAGTTATTGGTCATCACACCTGAAATTCGACAACTCATTAATGAAGGCGCAACAGCTCAATCAATAAGAGAAAAAGCGATACAGCAAGGTATGGTGCCTATTGTTGAAAGCGCGCTTAATCTCGCGCGCGAAGCCAGAATATCACTTGAAGAGGTTTATTCAGTGAGGCTGGAGTGAAGACCTTTAATTAAACGCTATCTTGTTACTATCCATATTTTTTACAAATCTAAACTGTTAAAGACCATAGTCCAGCTTGTCATGATCTGCCGTATTTGAGCTGGCATCTTTTGCGGATTTAATAGCACGAACAAGTTCGGCATGTTCTTGGCCGCCTTCACCTGAGCGCATATACAATTCGGCGGCATGCATTACGTTCTCTAAC
>JAUVNZ010000373.1 GCA_030599435.1 Gammaproteobacteria bacterium
AATCAGCAGACTGGTGGGACCCCATGATATAGCCGCGACTATCGCAGCGTATCTGGAAATAAAACCTCCATCAGGGTCTGTGGGCGTTCCGCTTGTAGAGGTGCTGAAAAAGTAATCAGTAAATGATGAGGTATCCATGATCACGCAGGAACGCGCCTATACCTCACCGATTTGGTTTACGCCTTAAGAAGGAGCTAGAAATTGTGTAGAAAATTATCGTTTATTGATTTCAAATGTGAGTTGCCTTTATGACTAATTTCATTGCAAGTCTTCGCTATGGCGTTCTGGTTGCTGTCTTTTTCTCATTTATAAGTGCAGCACTGATGCTCGTAGTCGGGGGTGTTAAAGTTTACAAGGCCGTGTACGGATACGTGACCGGAACCGGCACGATTGTATTATCTGGTACCGCAGGTGAAAAAGTCATTGAGCACTTGAGCGAGGAAGATGCTGCCATCGCACGTATTATTGAATCAGTGGATGCCTTTCTTATCGCACTCGTCATGTTGTATTTGGGTTTTGGTATGTACGCACTGTTCTGTGAAAAGAAAGATTCTCCCCTTGCCAACCTGTTGCACCCGTCAGTGGTACCCAAAAATATTGGACAACTGAAAGAGACTCTCGCGCACTTAATCATTGTGGTGTTGTTCGTACTGTTCACCCGGCAGGTGTGGTTAAACCTCGATAACCCCACCTGGGAGATGCTTGTGTTACCGGGTGGGATCGCGTTATTGGCGTTGGCGTTAAGATTGGCCGATTTCTCGAAGGCCAAGAGTGAATCAAGTTGACTGCTAAAGGACAAACGAAATGAGGCGTTCGATGTATGACTAAAACGGTAGGAGGAGAAATGAATTAAAAAAAGATAGTGATTTGGTACACGACAAATACTAAGGAGCTAGTAGTATGAAGATGAGTATCAAGAATCTATGGCGAGAACCGCTAGTGCATTTTTTGTTAATCGGTGCGGCCATATTTTTATTTTATGACCTAACGCGTGACTCAGGTAGCGAAGCACCGAACCGTATCGTGGTGAATAGCGGCCAGGTGGAACAGTTGGCTGCCAACTTCAAGCGCACCTGGATGCGCCCAGCCACGGAAGGCGAACTGACTGCATTGGTTGAGAATCACGTGCGCGAAGAAGTGTTTTACCGTGAAGCCCTGGCCATGGGCCTGGATCAGAACGATCCACTGGTGCGTCGGCGCATGCGCATGAAGCTGGAATTTATCCTTGAAGATTTGTCGACGCAAGATGTGACCGATGAGGAGTTAACGGCCTTTTTACAAAAGCATCCAGATAAGTTCCGCAGCGAGGCACAGGTCTCGTTCCAGCAGGTGTTTCTCAATCCCGACAAACGAAAAGACCTGGCCAACGATGCGAAGAAATTACTGGCTAGTTTAAACGGTGGCGTAGCGCCTGAAACAGTAGGCGATCCAACATTGGTGCCCGCTGATTACAGTCTGGCGACGCAAAGTGAGATCGCACGTTCCTTTGGTGATCGCTTTGCTCAGGATGCCATTAAGCTGGAGCCCGGTGACTGGATGGGACCGGTGTATTCGGCCTATGGTGGTCATTTGTTGAAGGTCAGTGAGCGCATCGATGCACACCAACCCGATCTTGCTGATATTCGCTCGCTAGTGGAACGCGAATACCGGGTACAGCAGCGCAAGGAGCAAAAGGACCTGGCTTACCACCAGCTGCGTGAAGGTTATGAAGTCACCATTGAATCGGTCAACACTGGACGAGGTTCTGGCAGCGAAATTATCGCAACAGCTCAAGCGGGTGAAGTGCAATGATGTCGCGAAGCTCCTTCTTATATATAGGTTTACTATTGTTGGTGTGCGCCGGTTTTATTTGCCATGCCTTTGCCCATGAATTACAACCCAGCTCGCTGGAAGTTCGGCAACTGACGTCCGAGCGTTACGAAGTGATCTGGCGCGCACCCATTTATTATAAAAAACCACATCCAGCCAAGTTGCAACTGCCTGAGCAGTGGCAAACCGTGGGTGAGCCGACCATTAA
>JAUVNZ010000072.1 GCA_030599435.1 Gammaproteobacteria bacterium
TATGGGGCTCATCATCCTCAAATTGAGGGATGGGCGAATAACCACTTCTTTGAAAACGTTCAGAGAATATCTCCAGTTTTCCGGAGGGTGTTGCAAAGCCCTGTTTCTGATATTTTCGATAGTCGCTATTCAGTGGCAGGGTGATTCCCTCAGGGTGAGATTTCAGTTCAGCTGTCGTGATCCCTGTCGGCTCAATCATATGTTGAAGAGCCGCATCAATGTCATTATTAAAAAAGTATTCACCAAGCCCCAGTCTTTTGGCCAGCTCAAAGACAATCCAGCTGTCACTGCGTGATTCACCCAGAGGTGGAATTACCGTTGGGCGAAGCTGAATCAATGACTCAGCCTGCTGAGATATCTGAAAACCGGGATAGAGCCCGGGACGCTCCCATGGAGAGGCAACGGGCAGAACAATATCTGCATAGTTTGCCGTGGGATTGAGAAACATATCGGCATGCACATAGAAATCCAATTGCTCCAGGGCCTTCCCGGCATCATCGGCATTCGGCTTCGTTAGCAGCGGGTTACCACCAAAACTAACCAATGCCTCAATACGATAGGGCTCTCCATGGACCACACTTTTATAGAGATCGTAGGATGTGATCCAGCCCATCGTACCGGGCCCGAGTGGACGCTCCTGTATGCCCAGCGTCTTTGCCCGCTGCGCTTCTGTAAGCAGCTCCATAGCAAACAGATTGGCAACGGGTGGTTTGGTAAAATAGACATTGCCGCCCGGTGCGTCAATATAACCGGTCAAGGCATAGAGCAGTGAAATGGCACGCCCGGTCTGTGTCGCCTGCCTCTGATGTGCCGTGCCGGTCCAGGTAAAGTAACTGACCGGCCCCGATTCATGCAGCAGGCGGGCAGTATCGACAATCTGCTGTGCAGGGATATCGGTGAGTTTTTCTGTCCTGGTGGGCGAGTAATGGCTGCATGCATCGGCGTAGATCTGAAATGCGGTTTTGCAGGATACTTTTCCTGCGGCAGTCTCAATATCAAATTTTCCAAAGAGGGCGAGATCACCATGTCCTGTCTCATATTGGCCGGCCTGGGGATCGTATAGAACAACCTTTTGATGGGTCGCGTCCCACGCCAGATAGTGCTGATCCGAATGGTCGGAATTGAGATCATTGCTTGTTAAAAGCGCTTCTGTATCATCGCGCACCAGCAGCGGACCATTACTCCAGTCACGTATAAATTGCTCGTCGTACCAGCCATTTTTAATCAACTGATGTGCAAGTGCCATTGCCAGTGGACCATCAGCAGCCGGCCTCACACGAAGCCACTCATCGGCACGGTTGGCAAGGCCTGCCTTGCGCGGGTCTACCACGATGAGTTTCGCGCCACGGTTTAATGCGCGGGCTACAGACTTGGCCTGCACCGGCCAACTTATGGCGGGATTAAATCCCCATAACAGTATACAACCACTCTTCTCATAATCGGGCATTCCGATTGAGTTGCCAAAGGTGTATTTTGGTGCAAAATCTTTATGCCAGTTGCAGTTTTCGGTGGCAAACAGCGTATTGGGGCTGCCGAAAGCATGGGCGAGTCGGTTGATCCAGACAAAGCTGTCTGAGATGCCGGTGGCACTTGGCGTGGTAACACCAAAGGCGACGGCCTCCGGCCCTGACTCTTTAGCCGTCTTTTCCAGTTTTGCTGTAATGGTTTCGAGCGCTTCATCCCAGGAGATTGCCTCCCAGCCTGGATCGATGCTCCCTTTGGCATTCCTGCGTTTTAGGGGGCTCAGGATACGCTCTGGACTATATACAAGCTCAGGGGCGGCCTTTCCCTTTATGCAGAGTGATTTTCCAGTGGGATGGTCAGGAAAGGGTTCAACGGAACTCAAGATTCCATCGTTAACGACGGAGATACAACCACAACGTGAAATACATAAAGCACAATAGCCAGGGATTCTCTCTTTCATCACTCTATTCTAAACAGAAAACAGCTTAGGGGACAGATTTATTTATCGCTAACATACTTTAATCCAGATACTGTGTGGCCTCAAAATTATCAGGGGCCAACTCTAACAACTTTTCATACCATACCTGAGCAGTTTTTTTGTTGCCAAGCTTGTGATTGGCTCTGGCAAGATAGACGATGAATGTTGCATCGTTGGGAAAATGCTGGTGAGCAGACCGGGCATGTTTCTCCAGCTGTGACCATTTTTTGAGCGCTTGCTCTGCTGCCATTAATCGGATATGAGCATAATAATTCCATGGTGCAACTTCCAGGACTTTGTTTGCGTTGAGTGCTGCTTCTCTCCACCGTTGTTGTGCCAACAGGGGCAAAACAATACCAAGGCGAGCATCTAAAGATTGTTTGTTTTTTTTGAGGGCTTTCTTGTAATGATCTATGGCCTTGCTGTGAGAGCCTTTCAAATAATTTAACCAGCCCCGCCGTAACAATACTAATTCATTATCAGAACTGACAACATTTAAGACATTCAGAGCCGCATCATACTGGTAAACAGCTTCTAATCGATAGCTTTCTTTCCATGGATTAACATCTCCATAGGCAAAACCCGCCTGTGTTAATAATCCCAGTAACAGAAGTAGCTTGAAATATTTATTCATGTTTCTATCTCCATTTTTGTTGTAGATTAATGTAAAATAAAGTACTGTTGTAGTCATCCAGCAAGGTATCGTTTACATAATGATTATAACCCACCAGGGTTAATATGTTTGATCTTTCTGATAGCTTCCACTGAATACTCCCATCAATACTGCCTTTTTGTTTGTCTGCACTGGAATAAATAACCCCTGCATCGGGGTCAACCGCAAGTGCCCGTTCTCCAACCAATATAGATAACCTAATGAAATCCATGTTCATTGCAGTTTTGTCTTTAAACCAGTAGGTATATTTTGCTTCAAGAGACTCAAGTTGATTATTGCTATAAGCTGAAGCTGCATCATCGATCTTGATAAGATAGGCACGTAACTGCAGCCAGTCATAGCCGTCATTCCAGCCAAAACCAAGAGTGGGTGTTATTTGCTTTACCTCGGTTATTGAGATGCCGTTATATTTTGAATACGCATAGCCGATGTCTGCATAGAACGTTTTGGCATAATTGCTAAAGGCCAATTGAGGCTGGAAAGCAGTGATATCAGTAGACTCCTTTATTGTCGTAGAGCCTCCACCCACCTTGCTGGGTGGGTTCGTAACATTATACTGCAGGGTGGAATCACCAATATATGCATCCAGACGTAGTGCCAGTTTGCCGGGCAACATGTCTGGAAAGAGACTATATTGTCCACTTATATATAGTATGTCTTCTGAAATTTCAGCATTATTCGTTAGATCTAGCTTTGTGTAATTATAACCAAATCCAAGTCTTCCGGAATCGAGATAATCCGCAATCAGATACACGCCTGCGTTCGCTGCATGTTTACGTGACATTGAACTTTCATAGCTTTGCCAGTATGCCTGTGGAACAATTTTGGTTTGCCAGAGATCATCGCTGTTCTGACTATAAGCGGTTGTTGACAATAATATGCCGGACAAAGTTAGTAGGAGCTTAAAGGTGGTATTTGACACCTTCTCGTACTTAATGAATAAACTATTGTTTGGTTGCATATTCATGATGTGTATTGGGCTCCGGTTGTTCACTCCATTTCGGAATACCGTGGTCTTCTATTAATCCGGTTTCCGATAATTCCGCATGCCAGGATTTACCATTAAAGTCCAAGGTAACATCCTTGATGCCAACAACAGGATCAATTATCGATTGGGTTTGTGCAATATACTTATTGGTGCCAATTTTTAGTTGGTGGGTACCCTGTTGTATCCATGCTGATTTTTCATGATCCCATTGGCGTTGGTATTGACTATTCAAGCCACAACCGAGTGGCCTGAATATTGATAACCAGATTTTTTGAAATACTGACAGTGGTAGTAACATGGCTGAAGGTGCATCTCGCCAGTGATGAGCGATTTCAGTCAATGGCGTTAGTCCATTAGCCAATACCCACATATCCAGCAATATATCTTTCGGCCCCTTACGATCGTAGAATGCCAGCACACCATTGGTTTCTTCAAAAGCGGAACTGGCTTTTGTGTCACTGGTTAAACAAAATTGACCCAATAAGTTAATCTCAACGGTCAGCTTGTTGTGTTCAATATTATTTGAAAAGTTTGAACTGACTCGGTAATCAAACCGACGTCCTACCGGCAGGTGTAACTGGCTGCTTAATTGATCATCCGCAGTTGTTGCCTCGAGCCGGTCACCTTCTTGGGGTGCGTAAACCACATGGTACTCCAGAGAGCCATCAGCTTTGTGCTGCATGATGCTGCATAAGTGAAAGGGATAAGTCGGGCTACCCAGCTCTGCGGTGTGTTGTATTTGCATATGCAAGTGAGGTTGCGGGGAACGACCAGAATTGCCACATGCTGCCAACAATTTCCCAGGTTCAACCCGCTCACCTTCTTTTACTTTTATACTGCCTTGTTGTAGATGGGCAAGCAGTAAAATCAAACCACTATCAAGCCGAATCAGAATGAAATTACCCCAATTGTTTTTCGTATCGACTTCACCCGGTACATTGTCGGCTAATCTATCGTAGAGACGAACAACATCGCCATGTGCCGGTGACAACACCGGCGCTCCAAAGCAATAGAAATCTTCCAGCTGTTGTCCCTTATTTTCAAAACTTTGCTCATCATTGAGGATGAAAAAGTCCAGCGCATACTGCCAGGGAGGTTTGTGAGTATGTTTGCCATTAAAACCCTGGTAGATAGTCCAGGTGCCGTACACGGGTGCTAATAATGGAACACTGTCGATTTCTCCATAGCGGTATTTTGCCAGTCGGGCTTTCTCATAATTTCTCTCAGGTAATCCTGACTCGGGTGCAAGATAGGGTTTTGATACACCTATTCGCTTTTTCATGGCCATGATCATCGCGAGCGTCGTGATCGCAAATGAAACAGCCATAACTGGCAACCCTTCAACCAACAGCAGGTTTTTTGTTGCTATAACGAGCAGGGTAGTAAGTAATACACCAACGATGGCAAAAATCAGGCTGGCAATACCAGGGATGGTGAATATTCCCCCCAGCGCAACGGAAACTAATATAAAATTAAAACTGGTCCATACAACAAAACCTGGATGGGGTTCAAACATCAACCCGGTTAGCAAACTATACCCTGTAGCGTAACCAATAACGGCCAGAAAACTGAGGTAACGGGAATAGAATATTAACACCATAAACAGGATGAGCCCTGCTACCGGTGTTGGAGTAAAATAGATTGCACCGAGCGCACTGAAAAATGTATCTATGACCGGGTGTATTAGCGTGAATGATGACTCGGCCAGCCCCATGTAATCACTGAGTTCGGTATAGTTTTTTGCGACAAGCGCCATCAGGCCGGCGACCATGACAAATGGTAAGCTCAGTACAGGTAATCGATCCAGTCGCCATAACCAGTCTGCAAGTACCGTTGATAAAATGGTTGCCAGTGTTGCACCCAGTATGATGATACCAATCATATAAATATTGAGATGGTAAAATGCGCCAAGTGAAAGACCAACTAACAGACTGTTAAAGATCTGGATATGGCCTGAATAGTCGGGAAATTGTAACAAGCGGGTAATAGCAAAGCTGGTAATTGCGCCCAACAGGCCGGCCAGACCAATATTTGGGTAAAACATGGTGATTGCCAATATAACCAGGCCGGCAACGGGATTTTGTAAGAATAATATCGCAGAATAGGCCTTGGGTACATTTAACAGGTTAAAGGTATTCATTTTAAGTCACTATGCCAGACATCATTTGTGTTTGCTCAAAAGCTCATGTGGAGCACCTGCCGGGAATGCTTCTTTTAAATGATCCGGCACTTTTTCCTGTTGTATAACTATTTCCAGGTTTTCCGCAGCCCTTACCAGGCTAACATTACCATTTTCCTGTATCATTACGACGTTTGGACGATACTCAATAAACTGTAACCATTGGGTATTGTTGTAAGCACCGACATGACTGAATACCAGGTTGTCACCCACATTTAATGGAGGCAACATGACACTGTTACGCATGACATCAATATTCATACATAATGGGCCATATAGCACGGTTTCCTCAGGTCGACCTGACAGATGACGGGTAGGGAAAACATCGTGGTTGTACCAGAATGCGGTGAACAAATGGTTTACGCCCGCATCGAGCACGACCGCACGCCGGCCATCGGGCAAGTGTTTGTTGGCAACAACAGAGCTGATTAATACCTCGGCATCATCAACTACTGCCCGACCGGTCTCTAACACCAGCATGGGACGGCCACAACCACGGGTTTCACGGTCATGTGTTAGCTCAAGCAAGGTATCGCAGATTGCTTCTGCATATTGTTCAATACTGGGTACCACTTGCTCCGGGGGTAAATAAATACCTTGCAGGGAATTCATGGAAGCAAAACCACCACCGATATCCAGATAGTGAATGGTACAACCGGTCTTGTCTTCCATTTCATGCATGAAGTCACACATGATCTTGACTTGTGTTTTATAGGCAAGCGGCTCAAGCACAAAAGTACCGATATGGCTATGCAGGCCAACCAGGTTCATGTAATCGCTTGAGACAATACGCCATGCTGCATCGAGAGCCTGACCGGATTCCACATTAAATCCAAAACGGCTCCATTGTTCAGTGTAACCAGTGTCAAAATTAAGTCGAATGGTAACATCCACAACTTTATCTAAAGTTGTGGCAATCTCTTCGATCAAGTACAACTCATCCAGGTGATCAATATGGATATGAGCACCTTCATTGATGGCTCGTTCCAGAAATACTCGCGTTTTGTTTGGGCCATTAAAAAGAATGCAATCACCCGGCACACCAAGATGACGAGCTTTTTCATATTCAAACCCGGAAACTACTTCTGCCAGCGACCCTTCCTGGTGCAGCGTATTACACACGGCGCCAAGATAATTGGTTTTATAGGACCAGCCGAAAACAACTTTTGGATAACGGGTGCTAAAGGCATTCTTGATGCGTTTGGCATTTTGTCTGAGTGTATGTTCCGAGATGACAAACAATGGTGAACCATAGTCTTCCAATAAATTGTTTATCGGCACACCATCAATATTATCACGCCAGAGGGTGTGACGGGCCGCTCCCATCTTGTTCAATAAGCCGCTGCGCAAAGGTGTAAGGGAAGGCTTTACCCAGGGTTCTTTTACTATGCTTTCTGTCCGATCGTTTTCTCTGGTATCCATAGACAATGATTCCTGTAGTAAAAAAACAGATTAGTTTCCACTCAAACGGGCTCCATGCATAATGATCGATTCAAAATCCTGAATTGAGGTGATGGTTTCCTGTGCATAACGAATGAACATGACACCGGTTTTTATACCTTCAAAGCGGGGTACCGTATTACCCAA
>JAUVNZ010000137.1 GCA_030599435.1 Gammaproteobacteria bacterium
ATTAAAGTGCGTATTGGTGGAATGGAGCGTGAAGATCGTAACGCATCTGCTGCTGAGCTATGCAAAAAAACAAATAGCGAACTGGTTAATACTGTAGGCCACATCGCCATTCTTTTCAGAGCCAGTAAAAATTCTCAAATTAAATTACCGAACTAATTTCACACTAATCAATTTATTTTCTTACTTCTTTTCTAAGTCCTGCTGCTACAAGTAATAAGCCCAGCACACTGTTGATCAAAAATAAAACTGAAGAGACTCCGTGCAATCGGCCAAATTGAGTGGCCTGGACGCTACCTTCGGCTAAGCCTTGTGTTTTAAGTTCCTGCATCATGGGTTGAATAATGAATGCAGCTACAGTGATTATTAGCAACATAGTGATTAAGACCCACGCACGCCATGTCCTAAGTTTTTGTTCTCCAGACCTGATCAACACAGATAATAACAAACATGTACCCACACCAAGGCCAACATAATTCATGGTTTGAAATATTCGCCCAGCCAGCAAACCTGCTACTTGTCTATCATCCAGTAGTGCGAACAGGGTAGGAACAACCAGATAACCGGTAATCCAGAGGCCGCCAACCCAGAGCGTTAAAAGGACACGTTCAATTCCGATGAACCAACACGTTTTGGAAATGCTCATCATGGGAATAATATGGTAACAGTGAAGATTATCTGAATGGGTTAAATATGTTTAACAGAGATTATCTCGTATTCTTTGATGCCGCCAGGTGCCTGAACTTCTGCGATATCACCTTCTTCTTTGCCGATAAGCGCGCGAGCAACAGGCGAGGTCACCGAAATCATTCCTAATTTAATGTCCGCTTCATCTTCTCCGACAATTTTATATGTCACTTCGTCACCACTCTCTTCATCTATTAATTCTACAGTTGTTCCAAAAATCACCTTTCCTGTTGGTGGTATGGTGGTTATATCAATTATTTGCGCATTACCTAACGTACCATTAATAGTTCCAATCCGACCTTCAGTAAAACTTTGCTGTTCACGCGCTGCATGATATTCAGCATTTTCTTTAAGATCGCCATGCTCACGCGCAGTAGCAATGGCTTTAATGATTTTTGGGCGGGTCACGTTTTTTAGTTCGCGCAGCTCTTCCTGAAGCATCTCAGCTCCTTTGGCAGTCAATGGTATTTTTCCGCTCATGCTCCTATCTCCTGATGCAGATCTTGCAATCGATTAATCTCGGTGCTCTCTCCACCTGACATTGCTTCACAAGTTGCGTCAGCCCCAGCAAGTGTCGTGGTGTACGTTACCTTATGTTGTAACGCATTACTGCGAATAGTGCCAGAGTCTGCAATGGCTTGTGTGCCCTCAGTCGTGTTAATGATAAAGTTTATTTCATCATTTTTTATCATATCGACTATATGTGGTCTGCCTTCATTGACCTTATTGATACCTTCGCATTCAATATTCGCATCTTCAAGGGTTTTGGCTGTACCGTGAGTTGCGACAACAGTAAAGCCCAGGTCTCGAACTTTTTCTGCAACCTTGATCACACCCTGTTTATCTGAATCCTTGACACTAATAAACGCTCGGCCACCTGTGGGCAGCTTCACGCCCGCCCCTAACTCCGCTTTGGCGTACGCTTCTGCAAAATTACGTCCCACGCCCATCACTTCGCCCGTTGATTTCATTTCCGGGCCCAGGATTGGGTCAATGCCGGGGAATTTGTTAAAGGGGAACACTGCTTCCTTCACGGAAAAATATTCTGGCACAATTTCGTTCTCAATACCCTGATCGGCAAGACTCTTACCCGCCATACACCGCGCCGCTACTTTCGCTAACGGAATGCTGGTCGCTTTGGAAACAAAGGGTACGGTTCTTGATCCACGTGGGTTCACCTCAATCACATAAACTGTGCCGCCCTGAACGGCAAATTGTGCATTCATCAAACCAACCACTTTAAGTTCCAGGGCAAGTTGACGAGCCTGATCTTTAATTTGCTCTTGAATGTCCGCAGACAAACTGTACGGCGGTAATGAACAGGCAGAATCACCAGAATGAACACCCGCTTGTTCAATGTGCTCCATGATGCCGCCAATAAGTACCTGTTGACCGTCACAAATAACATCAATATCAATTTCAATGGCATCATCCAGAAAACGATCCAGTAATACGGGTGAATCATTCGAAACTTTTACAGCCTCACGCATATAGCGTTGCAGTTCTGATTCCTTGTACACGATTTCCATGGCACGCCCACCCAGTACGTAAGACGGCCTTACGACTAACGGGTAGCCAATATCTGCGGCAAGTTTTATTGCTTCATCCGGATTACGGGCCGTATGGTTAGGCGGCTGTTTTAAACCTAACTTCTGAATCAGCTGCTGGAAGCGTTCACGGTCTTCTGCGAGATCAATTGAATCAGGCGACGTACCTATAATAGGAGCACCTGCTGCTTCTAATGCGCGCGCAAGTTTCAACGGAGTTTGTCCACCGTATTGCACAATCACACCTTTCGGTTTCTCAAGCTCCACGAGTTCCAGAACATCTTCAAGTGTTAGTGGCTCAAAATACAGTCGATCCGATGTGTCATAATCCGTCGATACCGTTTCAGGATTACAGTTCACCATAATGGTTTCATAACCATCGT
The DNA here is from genome assembly GCA_030599435.1 of Gammaproteobacteria bacterium. The sequence continues at coordinate 2,615 of JAUVNZ010000137.1, forward strand.
CACGCAATGCGAAGGCAGCATGTACGCAGCAATAATCAAATTCGATACCCTGACCAATGCGATTAGGTCCGCCACCTAATACCATCATTTTTTCATTAGTCGTTGCTTGTGCTTCGCATTCCTGCTCATAAGTTGAATACATATAGGCAGTATCTGTAGAAAATTCTGCTGCGCAGGTGTCTACGCGTTTATAAACAGGACGCACGCCCAGGGAATGGCGAAAACTGCGGAATTCATCTTCACTAACATCTAATAGTTTTGCCAAACGACTGTCAGAAAATCCTTTTTGTTTAAGCGCAAACACATGCTCTTTTGTCAAAACAGACATTTCCTGTTTGGAAAGTCGTTTTTCCAGATTAATGATTTCTTCAATTTGTACCAGAAACCACGGATCAATTTTAGTCAGTGCAAATATTTCATCTAATGATAATCCTGCGCGAAAGCCATCACCCACATACAACAAGCGATCAGGACCTGCTGTCCTGAGTTCATTTTTAAGAACATCCATAAAATCTTCAGCTTCAAGATCAAGGATTTCGTTAAAACCATCTATGCCTGTTTCCAGTCCACGCATGGCTTTTTGCAGAGATTCCTGGAACGTTCGTCCAATCGCCATGACTTCACCCACAGATTTCATTTGTGTGGTCAGGCGTGAATCGGCCTTGGGAAATTTCTCGAATGTAAACCGAGGAATTTTTGTAACTACATAATCAATGCTGGGCTCAAACGATGCCGGTGTTGCGCCACCGGTAATATCATTTTGTAATTCATCCAACGTATAACCCACCGCCAGTTTTGCAGCGACTTTTGCAATGGGGAAACCGGTTGCCTTTGATGCCAATGCAGAAGAACGCGATACACGCGGATTCATCTCGATGATAATCATGCGCCCGTCTTCAGGGTTTATAGAAAACTGTACATTAGATCCGCCGGTATCAACGCCAATTTCACGCAGCACGGCCAAAGAGGCGTCGCGCATGATTTGATATTCTTTGTCTGTTAGCGTTTGTGCAGGCGCAACGGTAATAGAGTCGCCAGTATGAATGCCCATGGGGTCAAAGTTTTCAATGGAGCAAATAATAATGCAGTTATCTTTATTATCCCGCACCACTTCCATTTCATATTCTTTCCAGCCAAGGATAGATTCTTCAACCAGCAATTCATTGGTGGGTGAAAGGTCAAGGCCACGTTCACAAATTTCAACAAACTCTTCCTTGTTGTATGCAATGCCGCCGCCACTACCACCCATTGTGAATGAAGGGCGAATCACTGTTGGGTAACCTACCTGCGCCTGAACTTGCCAGGCTTCTTCCAGACTGTGTGCAACAGCAGCACGCGGCATATCCAGGCCGATTTTTTCCATGGCCTTTTTAAATTTATCACGATCTTCAGCTTTATCGATGGCTTCTTTATCAGCGCCGATCATCTCAACATTAAATTTTTTCAGAACACCTTCGCGCGCTAAATCCAGTGCGCAGTTCAGTGCAGTTTGTCCACCCATGGTAGGCAAAATCGCATCGGGGTTTTCTTTCTCAATGATGTTTGCCACCGTCTGCCAGGTAATGGGTTCGATATACGTCGCATCGGCCATCTCCGGATCGGTCATGATGGTGGCAGGATTTGAATTTACCAAAATAACTCGGAAGCCCTCTTCCTTTAAAGCTTTACAGGCCTGGGCACCGGAGTAATCAAACTCACAGGCCTGACCAATCACAATAGGACCGGCGCCAATAATGAGAATGCTTTTTAGGTCTGTACGTTTTGGCATTGTTTTTCTTGTGTAATCTTTTATTGAATAGAAAGGGTTTAAATAATTAGTTAACAGATTTGTGCTGTTCTATGAGATCAATAAAATGATCAAACAATGGCGCTACATCATGCGGACCAGGGCTGGCTTCAGGATGTCCCTGGAAACTAAACGCAGGTTTATCCGTGCGATGTACGCCTTGTAAAGAACCATCAAACAATGATCGATGCGTTGCCTTCAAGTTTTCAGGTAATGATTTTTCGTTAACCGCAAAACCGTGATTCTGACTGGTAATCATCACTTCACCACTTTCCAGTGTTTGCACCGGATGATTAGCACCGTGATGACCAAATTTCATTTTTAATGTTTGCGCACCACTGGCCAGCGACAACAGCTGATGACCCAGACATATGCCAAACACGGGTAAACCTGTTTCTATAATCGAGGGAATAGCATCAAGTGCGTAATCGCAAGGTTCGGGATCTCCCGGACCATTCGATAAAAAAACACCATCCGGTTTCAATGCAAGAACTTCATCCGCAGAAGTTTGTGCGGGCACTACTGTTAAACGACAACCTCTGTCTACCAGCATGCGCAAGATGTTTCGTTTAACACCATAGTCATAGGCTACGACATGATGTAATAAGTCTTTGCTATCTTCAGGCAAACCATTGTCGAGAGACCAGCTGCCCTGCGCCCAATCGTAAGTTTTTTCCGTGGTAACGACTTTGGCCAGATCCATCC
>JAUVNZ010000249.1 GCA_030599435.1 Gammaproteobacteria bacterium
AATAACTTCAATGTCACTCAGCGGATCGATTTTGCCTTCCACGTGTACGACATCATCATCTTCAAAACAACGCACCACATGGGCAATGGCATCGGTCTCTCGGATATTGGCAAGAAACTGGTTGCCCAGGCCTTCTCCTTTTGAAGCGCCTGCCACCAGTCCGGCAATGTCCACAAATTCAATGGTTGTGGGTAACACTCTTTCCGGACTCACTATTTTTGCCAAAGCATCCAGACGAGGATCTGGCACAGGCACCATTCCTACGTTAGGTTCAATGGTACAAAACGGATAGTTAGCCGCCTGTATCCCTGCTTTAGTCAGAGCGTTAAAGAGTGTGGACTTGCCCACGTTGGGCAAACCGACAATGCCACATTTAAATCCCATGTTATTTTATCTCTTGTTACTTTTTTTGAGAGCAGGAAGTTATTTTAAACTGTGTAGATGTTTCATTGCTGGCTGTGTGTCGCCTTCAACAATCTGTGGCAGTGTACGTAAAGCTTCATAAATAGAATCATCGATATGCTTTTGATCATCAGGCGAAGCTTTGCCAAGCACATAGTTGCTAACATCACGGCTCTCACCCGGATGACCGATACCCAATCGTAAACGATAAAAATCACGGCTACCGAACTGTGAAATAATATCGCGCAAACCATTATGGCCACCATGGCCACCGCCTTGTTTAAGCCGTACCTGACCTGGTGATATATCCAGCTCGTCATGCACAACAAGCACCGACTCCGGATCAATTTTATAAAAACGTGCCAACGCTGCCACAGCCTTGCCACTTAAATTCATAAAGGTATTGGGTTTAAGCAACCATACGTCGTTGCCAGCGAAAGAGAGTTTGCAAACTTCAGCGTGGAATTTGTTTTCCATCTTCCACAATGCGCCTTTTGAGCGCACTACTTCATCCACAAAAACAAAGCCGACGTTGTGCCGCGTTTGTTCATACTTCGACCCGGGATTCCCCAGACCGACAATAAGTTGAACAGACGACGACAACGTCGGCTTTCCTGTGGATGTCGAAGAACCGATTACTCTTCGGTTGCTTCGCCTTCCTTACCTTCAGCAGGTGCTTCTTCACCTTCCGCAGCGGCTTCGACATCTTCAGCAGCCTCAGTGGGCTCTTCTTCAACGGCTCTAGGCATATGAATGCTGACGACAGGTAAATCATAGTCAGCTCCATGGGCAAGCGCAGGAATTTCCACACCCTTCGGTAATTCGATATCAGACAAGTGTAAGGAACCACCCACTTCAACCTCAATAATGTCGAGTTGCAGATATTCCGGTAAATCTGATGCTTTACAGGCAATCTCCACAACCGTCATTAAGTGAGAAACCAGACCGCCTTCTTTAACACCCGCGGATTCCTCTTCGTTAAGGAAGTGAACCGGTATAGACATATGGATAACGTCTTTATCACTCACTCGTAAGAAATCAACATGCAACACTCTGGGTTTGGAAGGATGACGCTGAAGATCCTTCATAACGGCTTTTTGCTTTTTACCATCCACGGTTACGGTGAGGATGTGTGAATAAAAAGCCTCATGCTCCAGATGGTGCATGAATTCATCATGCCCCAAAGTAAGTGATACAGGATCTTTACCAGACCCATAAATAATCGCTGGAACTTTACCGGCATGACGTAAGCGGCGGCTCGCACCTTTCCCTACATCCGTCCGTGTTTCAGCATTAACTATAAAATCTTCTGACATAATATTTCTCCTAACGCCTGTGACGCAACATAAAGGCGTAACTATTTAAATGGCTGAACTTTTCTTAACTTAGTATTCCTAACTCAGTACTAGGTACAGCCTCTACTACCATCCACCCTTGCGACCAGGGTGGAGGATTAATCCTGGAACCAAACAACATGGTTCCAGTAATAATTCGTTTTACTTCCTATAACTCTTAATCCATAAAGAGTGAACTAACTGATTCCTCATTACTTACCCGCTGCATAGTTTCTGCTAACAGTTCTGCAATTGACAATTGCCTTATGCGTTCACACTGTTTTGCCTCATCCCCAAGCGGTATGGTGTCAGTGACAACTAACTCATCCAGCTCCGAACCCATAATATTTTCTGGTGCACTTCCGGACAACACCGGGTGCGTACAGTAAGCGACAACCTTCGATGCACCCTTTTCTTTTAGCGCCCTGGCGGCCTGACACAAGGTGCCAGCGGTATCGACCAGATCATCAACCAGCACACAAGAACGACCCTCGACGTCACCAATGATATTCATCACCTTGGCTACATTCGGCTTTGGTCGACGTTTGTCGATAATTGCCAAGTCGGCATCATCCAGTCGTTTGGCGATAGCACGTGCACGCACTACACCACCAACATCCGGTGACACCACCATCAGGCCCGGATATTCCTGGCGCCAGATGTCGCCCAGCAAAATAGGCGAGGCGTAAATATTGTCCACTGGCTTATCAAAAAAGCCCTGTATCTGATCGGCGTGCAAATCTACCGTTAATACTCTGTCTGCTCCTGCTGCGGTAATCATATCCGCAACCAGTTTGGCCGTTAGCGGCACACGTGCCGAACGCGGCCGACGATCCTGACGTGAATACCCAAAATAGGGAATGACCGCCGTAATTCGATAAGCTGATGACCGTCGTACTGCATCGATCATCACCAACAATTCCATCAAATTGTCGTTGGTTGGCGCGCATGTCGGCTGGATAATAAACACATCACGACCACGGACATTTTCCATGATCTCAACACTGCTTTCGCCATCGCTAAACGTTCCCACTGTGGCCTTACCAAGGGAAAGATTAAGATAGCCAGCAACCGACTGAGCCAATTGTTTATTGGCGTTACCGGTAAACACCATCATGCTACTGTCGGACACGCTTCACCTCTTTGCTAATTACCAGCGACTTGTATCTGGCAACTGATTCTTTTGGCTGGGCCGGCAGGATTACTCGGGACTATCGTCCCTCGCCCTACGGGCCGGCTACGCTTTGCTTCGCCGTTCCGGTCCACTTCGCGAGATCGGTCGAACACTACTTTTATATAAAAAGTGGTTCTCATCCTGTGCCAACACCTAATCTCTAATCACCATTTCTTAGCTACTAGAGACTAATTTTTTTGGCTGGGCCGGCAGGATTCGAACCTGCGCATGCTGAGATCAAAACCCAGTGCCTTACCGCTTGGCGACGGCCCAATAAAATCTGACAAACATTCTATCTATCTAAAAACAGGGGAGACCGATTACAACCCTTTGCAACAATTACACCCCAACGTTCTCCAACTTTTGCCGCCACTTCCTGTGCCTGG